>NZ_AULI01000001.1:0-300000 GCF_000425205.1 Pontibacillus halophilus JSM 076056 = DSM 19796
ATATAAATCATCTTTGCGAAACATTCTTTTTAGAAGATAAGCAATACGTGTTGATAAAGAAATAAAGGATATTACACTATTTAATTAACGGGTGCGATTGTTGAATATGAGCGTCGCTTCTTTCATTAACGCGGCAGGTCATTTGTGGAAGAATAATTATTGACAACAAATGATAATCGAAATTATTTATGGAGGAAATTTATGAAATTTGTACTTCTATTTGGACCTCAAGCAGTTGGTAAAATGACAATTGGGCAAGAGCTTGAAAAGGTTACTGAATTGAAATTGTTTCACAACCATATGACCATAGAATTCCTACAACCATATTTCGGCTTTGGTCCAGAAATGTGGAGATTATCAACTCTATTTAGGACGGAAATATTTAAGGCGGTAGCTGAGAGTGAAGAGGCAGGGCTGATATTTACTTATGTGTGGGCATTTGATCAACAAGAGGATTGGGACTTTGTAGAGAAGATATGTGAAATTTTTGAGAGTAAGGGTTCAAGTATATATTTAGTTGAATTAGAAGCAGATATTGACGAGAGACTTGAACGAAATAAAAATCCTCACCGACTTGAACACAAGCCTACAAAAAGAAACATTGAATGGTCAGAAAAAGAACTAAAGGAAACAATGAAAAAACATAGGTTGAACTCCAACGAGGGTGAGATTAAAAAAGAAAATTACATAAAAATAAATAATACCAACTTGAGTGCTATGGAAGTAGCTAAGATAATTTCTGAAAGGTTTAATTTATGATTATATGTATGACTATGCTCTGCAACTAACGGGTGCTTTAGTTGAAGAACAAGTCAATAGAACATCAAAAACGCAGAGGAACGTAAACCTCTGCGTTTTCTTGTGTGATTTTGCTGTCCAAAGTTATGCGATTTACTTTGTTATTTCGCTTGTGAATCGGTGTTTTCTACTTCACAACTGAACTACTTACACATGTGTGGGTGCTTCCTTTTTTATTACTCACCAAGTTCTTGGTTTTTCACAACGTCGATGATTGCTTTAAGAGCTGCTTCTTCATCTTCGCCTTCTGCAGCAAATGTAACCTCAGCGCCATTCGGGATTCCAAGAGACATGATTCCCATGATGGACTTTAGGTTTACGCTTTTGCCATTGTACTCAAGCGTGATCTCTGAAGAGTACTTTCCAGCTTCTTGAACAAGTACTGTTGCTGGACGAGCGTGTACGCCGTCTTTTGCTGTGATTGTTACTGTTTGGTTTGTCATTGTAAATCTACTCCTTTATTGTATCGAGATTATATTTTTCTGTCCTTGCGAAACGGTACCTGCTTGATCGAGTTGAACGGATTGGCCTTCACCCAAGTTCGTGAATACTACTGGAGTAATCACAGAGCTTGCATGCTCTTTGATATAGTCAAGGTCTGCTTTAAGCAACAGTTGTCCTTGTTTAATTTCATCACCTTCAGAAACAAACGTTTCAAAGCCTTCCCCTTTCAGGCTGACAGTATCAATTCCAACGTGAATTAGAATCTCTGTACCATCCTCTGCAAGAATCCCCATCGCGTGCTTCGTTGGGAACACCGTCATGACTTTCCCGTTAACTGGAGATTGCACTTCACCCGAAGCAGGCTTCATCGCAAAACCATCGCCCATCATTTTACCAGAAAATACGGCGTCTGGCACTTCTGAAATCGGAAGAAGTTCCCCTTTCATCGGGCTTTCGAAATCAAACTTCGTTCCAGCCTCTATAGTAGGGGCTACTTGCTGACCTCCAGCATCCACTTCTTCCTTCGCACGACGTGGAGCCTTGCCGTCAATAATATCCTGCATTTGACCTCTAATCGTGTCGGATACCCCACCATAAATGGCTTGGATGTTGTTCCCAACTTCCATAACACCAGAGGCACCGAGTTGCTTCAATCGGTTCTTATCCACTTTATCAATGGAGTCTACAGAAACACGTAGACGAGTAATACAAGCATCAAGGTGTGTGATATTAGCTTGTCCACCCATTGCTTCAAGTATTTCATAAGGGCGGTCGTCGTTGGACGTTTCAGAAGCAGACTCTTCTGTATCTTGCTCACGCCCTGGTGTTGCTAGGTTAAATTTCGTAATCGCGAAACGGAAACCGAAGTAATAAATAACCGCAAATACAAGTCCGACTGGAATAACAAGCCACCAGTCCGTACGGTTTGGTAGAGCACCGAATAGCAAGTAGTCAATTAAACCACCTGAGAACGTCATCCCAATCTTAACGCCAAGAATTTGCATAATCATAAAGGATAGACCAGCGAATACAGCGTGAATTGCGAATAATACAGGAGCTACGAATAGGAATGAGAATTCAAGTGGCTCTGTAATACCTGTTAGGAATGATGTCAGCGCTGCAGAACCCATAATTCCCGCTACGACCTTCTTACGCTCTGGACGAGCTGTGTGATAAATCGCAAGCGCTGCTGCTGGTAGACCGAACATCATGAATGGATATTTACCTGTCATGAATGTTCCAGCAGTAAAGTCAACGCCATCCTTAAGCTGCGCCATGAAGATTTGTTGGTCCCCACGTACTGTTTCACCAGCTGCATTCACATAACTTCCAAATTCAAACCAGAATGGAGAATAGAAGATGTGGTGTAGACCAAATGGTACGAATGAACGTTCAAATAGACCGAAGATGAACGCTGCAAAGGTTGGACTTTGTTCTAACATAAAGTGAGAGAAAGAGTTTAGTCCGTTCTGAATTGGTGGCCAAACGAAAATAAGAGCCACACCTAAGAATAAAGAAGCAAATGCCGTCACAATTGGAACGAAACGTTTACCTGCAAAGAATCCAAGGTATTGTGGTAGTGATATATTAAAGAATCGTTTGTACATCATGGCGGCGAGCACACCCATGATAATCCCGCCGAACACCCCTGTTTGAAGCGTTGGTGTTCCGAGTACGTTCGCATATGCCGCTTCTGATGTCATTTGTGGTGTAACTTCTTTCAGAACACCCATCGTTTTGTTCATAATGAGATAACCGATGATTGCCGCAAGTCCTGCAACACCGTCACTGGTTAACCCAATGGCTACACCAACGGCGAAGAGTAAGGCCAAGTTATCGAAGACTGCCCCACCTGACTCTTCCATGATGAGTGCTAGCTTTTGAACCCAGTCAGTCCCAAATGCCGGGAAACGATTTAAGAATGTTTCTTCCTGAAATGTTGTACCAAATGCGAGCAATAGACCTGCAGCTGGCAATAGTGCAACAGGAAGCATAAGCGCTTTCCCCACACGCTGAAGTATACCAAATAGCTGTTTAAACATAGTGGTTCCCCCTTTATTATCGTGATGCAACCGATTCCACAAGCGCTTTCATAAAGAACATGAAAAAAGGCATGAGTGAGAAAAAGATACGACAATCCTAACAGGTATAGAGGTACACCTCTCCCCATTAGCAACTTGTCATCTTTCTTCACTCATGCCTGATCGTGTCAGTAACACGTAAAGATTAATGATTATGATTGCTTTTGTAAGCGCTGTAAATGAATCGTTAAATAAATCGCTTCCGCATCACCAATTGGCTTACGAAGCGTTTGTTGCATCACTTTGATCAACTTCCAAGCTAAATTATAGCATACGGGATATTCCATTTTCAACAGATTATCTAATTTTTCAGCTTTTTCTACCTTTTCTCCATTTAGAACCCTGTCGATTGTGCGGCGAAGATGTTGAAGCAAACGATGATACTCAATGCTCTTTCGGTCAAAGGTGATGTCCAAATGTTGTTCAATAAGAACAATTAGCTCTTGGATGAGCTTAGAGTGTCGATTCACTTCAGTTACGTCCTTATCCGTTATCGCACTGTGAATATGAATGGCGATGAAACCGACTTCACCTTCTGGAAGTGTAACGCCTTGCTGTTCCTCAATCTTCTCGACAATCTTTGCGGCAACTTCATACTCTTTCGGATATAGAGAGCTCAACTCATATAGGAACGGGTTCGAGAACTCCAAGCCTTCCTGGACCCGCTTAATGGCGAACGCAATATGATCTGTTAACGCAATGTGGATATGCTCGTTAAGCGCCTGTCCCATTTCATCTTCAATAAAGGCGACTAAATGGTTCATCAAGTAGACAAATTCTTCGTCCAAGAAAGGTAAAAGCTGTTTATATTTCTCTTGAGAACGTTCGTCCTGCAACACAAACGTCTTCTCCGCTGAATTAGAAGTCAATTCAGAACCAGGTTTCTTTCCAAAACCGATTCCCTTTCCAATCAGGATGATTTCAGATTGGTTCCCATCCTCAGCAATGACCACGTTGTTATTTAATACTCGTTTAACGGCGACTGTTTCCCCCACCTAGGTAGCCCCCTCACATTAAGAAAATATTTCTCTTTTGAGATTACATTGTTTTCGTCTCTCATATCATTATAAAATGATTTTATGATATTTTTAAAATTTTTTACAGGGGATAATCAGGAAATGGGGGATTAAGCATGATAAAAATGTTAGTATTTGACTTAGATGGAACGCTTCTTGATTATGATAAAAATCTTGTTAAGAAAGATATAGAAGCAATTGGTTCAGCGGTTCAGCAAGGCATAGGACTGACCATTGCCACTGGACGGATGGACCATGAAATACTGCATATACTTGATGTTCTAGGCCAGCCAGGTGTTGGGCATCGAGTCAGCCAGAACGGTTCTTTCGTCTACAACCGACAGGGAGAGCAAATTGCGTCTCACACATTTGACGAAGACACGGCCAAGCATCTCTATACCCTTGTGCCTGAGGATGAGGTCTTCTTGAGTGTATCGACTGAAACTGATACCTATGTTCGTGCTAAGAATGAGGGTACGAAGGAAATGGAAAAACGGATGTTTCATGAAATTCTTGAAGACGAACAGTTGTATACGAAGCTTGGGCAGGACATCTCCCCTTCCAAGATTTCAGTACACGGACCGACAGAAAGGCTGATCGAGAAACAGAAGGAAATTGATGAAGCTCTTGGTCACGCGCTCGATAGCTTCATATCAGACCCCTATTGTTTAGATATGGTTCCTAAGGGAGTGAGTAAGGGGGCGAGTCTCAGTGAGCTGCTGACACACTTAAACCTTAAGCCAGAAGAGGTGGCGTGTGTTGGAGATTCGTTCAATGATATTTCCATGTTCGAACTTACACCGTATAGTTTCGCGATGTCTCACGGTCATTCTGATGTAAAGAAGAAAGCCTCTCAAGTCGTAGACTATGCCTATGAAGCTGTAAATTTCGTATTCTCAACACAATCAACCAACTAAGCTAACATATACAAAGCGAGCGCCTAATTCTAGGCGCTCGTTCTTTATGATACTTTCGACCCCAAGATGGAGATTGGCAATGCCTCCCCATCAGGGTCACCAGTTAGGTTCTCCTGTACGGTCCCCGCCGCGTCCTGACGGTCCCCCCATGCGAATATGCCGTTCATGTAACGAACCTTAAAGAACAATCCTGGGTCACCTTGAATTTCATAGACTTCTCCAGGTCTAAAGCTTTGAGGATTTAACATATACGATTTAGCCATTAGAATCTTACGCTCATAAACCGCGTATTCATTCACCATCCCCATTTGTTCAGCTTTTCGAGCCTTTTCGGTTAAGGATGCTACCTCCTGACGAAGCTCTTCCACTGTTAAATCACTATACCTACGTTCCATGTCTCTCTCCCCCTTATGTTTAACTCTCTTCCGAATTACTCATTCACGTATTCGTCAAGAAATCGTTCAATCTGTTCAAATGGAAATCCTTTTCGGTAGAGAGCCCCTTTAATCTTGTGCTTAAGCTCAAATCCTTCCGCTTTAGCAGCATATTTCCTAAGTGCCTTCTCCCCTTGATGAACAACGGCTTGCCACTCTGCATCATCGTCACCATCTTGGTCTTCTTTCAATTCTTGCATAACGTCTTGGATCACATCTGAGGAGAACCCCTTTTGGAGCAGGGCTGCTTGTACCTTTTGCATCTGCTCACGATGAGACGTTCGACCATCTAGGCGAAACTTCTTGTGCGCAAGCTTCAGTGCTTTCTCAAACTCTTGCTCTCTTGGGTAGTGCATAAGCGCGTCTTCAATTGTATGCTTAGACACACCTTTCTCAATCAATTCCTGCTTCACGAGAACAGGCCCTTTACTTGATGTATTTACACGCGTACGTACGAGTGCTTCGGCAAATTCGCTGTCATTCAAGTACCCTTCATCAAGAAGACGTCCCACTACATACTCAATTTTCTCTTCATCCACTTCTTTACCAATTAGATACGTACGTATCTCCTTTTGTGAACGCATTCTGTAGCTTAAGTAATTGAGCGCTAGGGTAAACGTTTTATGAAAGTCATCCTGCTCGATTAAAGTCTGAATGAGCTCCTCATCAAGCTCCATCCCTTTTCGAAGCACGGATTGAACGAGTATTTCCTCGGACACACTGAATGCAAAGGCTTCGCCATCGCCTCGGTCGAGGAATATATTATAGCGTTGTTTATTCTTTTTTTGTGTGGTGATACGTGTCAATTTCGCCATGGAACTCACCTCTCGTATATTGTAACAAATGACGAATGGAAGCGGCATGTTTGGATGTCGATTTTTCCACATATTTACGATAAACTATTCTTAATCAAGGACAGGAGGCGGTCATATGCGTATTGCTGTAACAGGTGGTACAGGATTTGTTGGAACTCATTTGACTCGAAAGCTTGTGGATGAGGGACATGAGCTCTTTATTCTAACAAGAAGTCCAGAGAAGCATCATGACACAAATAGAATCCACTACGTAGGTTGGCTAAAGGATCAATTTAAACCTGAAGACGAATTGCTGCACCTTGATGCCATTGTCAATCTTGCAGGTGAGAATCTGAACGAAGGACGCTGGACTGAAGAGCAAAAGAACAAGATACACAACAGTCGAATAGAAGCAACCGATGCTGTCATTGAACTTATGAAACGACTAGAATCCCCCCCAAAAATTCTCGTTAATGCTTCGGCGGTAGGCTTTTATGGGACATCTCGTACCGAACAGTTTACTGAGGAAACAACGACTCCTGGGGATGATTTCTTGGCTCATGTAACGGCAGAGTGGGAGAACCGAGCGCAGCAAGCCGAAGAATTAGGCGTTCGTACTTCCTACCTTCGTTTTGGTGTCATACTAGGCGAAGAAGGAGCGCTACAAAAGATGGTGCTTCCTTACAAATTGTATGCAGGAGGAAATATTGGGGATGGTGAGCAATGGATGTCATGGATTCATATTCAAGATGTTGTAGGATTACTCGTCTTCGCTCTAACCAATGAACATGTCTCTGGTCCGCTTAACGTGACTGCTCCAACTCCGAAGCGCAATAAAGATATGGGCAGAACCATTGCGACAGTACTCAACAAGCCACACTGGATTCCCGCGCCGGCGAAAGCATTGAAGCTGGCATTAGGAGAAATGAGTACGCTCGTTCTGAATGGCCAATATGTCTATCCGAAGAAAGCATTAGAATTAGGTTATGAATTTAAGTATCCGAATCTCGAGCCTGCTCTTCAGAACATCTTAACGTAGGAAAGGAAGCCTTCGATTGAATACTACCTTACTGACAAATGTGAACCTTTATCCCGTCACTTCTTCACCCATCCCGGCTGGAGAAGTGCTGATTCAAAATGGAAAGATTCTAGCCTTTGGCCATGATGTTTCACCTCCGTCTGATGCGTGGATCATCGACGGTCAGGGGCTTTCTTTATATCCAGGATTTATTGATGTGCATACGCATCTCGGCTTATACGATGAAGGAACGGGTTGGGCTGGGAACGATGCGAACGAAACCATCGAACCACTCTCCCCTCACATCCGTGCGAGGGACAGCGTTCATCCATTAGATTTCGGTTTCCATGATGCGAGGAAAAATGGGGTCACAGCGGTACATATTATGCCAGGCAGTGCTAACGTAATTGGCGGTACAACTTCTGTGATTAAAACGGCAGGGAAGAATGTCGACAAGATGATTATTCGGGAAACGGCAGGGCTAAAGATGGCACTTGGCGAAAATCCGAAACGAATACACTCGCAGTCGAACACGGACTCCATTACGCGGATGGGAATTATGGGCATGCTTCGTGAAGCGTTTATCAAAGCTCAGTGGTGCGAACATCCTGAAGACCCACGCAACAAACCAATCATTCAAGCATTGAAACGTGAAATCCCCGTTCGTATTCACGCCCATCGAGCGGACGATATTCTAAGCGCGGTTCGTCTAGCAGATGAGTTCAATCTCGACCTCCGTATTGAGCATTGCACAGAAGGCCATTTAATTGCTGATGAACTAACAGGGCGCGACCTCCAAGTATCCGTCGGGCCGACTCTCACTCGGAAATCGAAAATTGAATTAAGAAACAAAACATGGGAAACCTATCATGTGCTCGACGCAGCCGGTATTCGTGTGTCGATTACAACAGACCACCCGTATGTACCCATTCAATATTTAAATTTGTGTGCAGCACTGGCGGCACGAGAAGGACTACCTGTCCAACGTGCTCTTGAAGGAATCACAATCTTACCCGCCCGTAATCTCGGAATTGATGACAGGGTAGGAAGCATTGAAATTGGGAAAGACGCGGATCTTGTCCTATGGGACGGTCATCCGTTTGAATACATGTCGAAACCAAAGTGGACAATGGTCAACGGAGAAATCGTGTATAAACACTCGAATTCAAACTAATGTGCTCACTTTAGGTTTAAACTTCTGAAAAGGGGTAAGTTAACCTATGTACAGCCTATTATACATAGATTGTACAAAACTTTATCAGAAGAGGGGTTTTCTAGTGAAGAAAGTATTATCCGTCGTAGCAGCATTTGTTTTAGCCATTACGTTTGCAGGTTCTACTGCATCCGCCGCACACCATGAAGGTATGGTTCGTGTCCTACACGCTTCTCCAGATGCACCAGCAGTTGATGTTTATGTTGATGGAAACGCAGTTGTTGAAGGTGCAGAATTTAAAGATGCAACAGATTACTTAAACCTTGAAGGTGGAGAACACCAAGTTGAGGTGTACGCTGCAGGTACGAAAGGTTCTGAGGAGCCTGTTATTTCTACGAGCGTAAACGTTGAAGGTGGCATGGCTTACACAGTAGCTGCTGTCGGAACACTAGATAGCATTCAACTTAAGGTTGTACAAGACAGCATGGATGTAACAGAAGGTAAATCTAAAGTACGCGTTGGTCACTTCTCTCCAGATGCACCAGCAGTTGACGTAGGTCCTATTGGTGGCGATGCCCTATTCAGTGGCGCTGAATTCCCAATGGTTACAGACTACAAAGAACTTGACCCAGGCACATACGACCTAGAAGTTCGCACAGCTGATGGTGGACAACAGGTACTTGATCTATCCGGTACGATGCTTGAGAAAAACACGGTTTACAGTGTATTCGCAGTGAACACTGCAGATAGCCTAGAAGCAATTGTTCTTAAAGATGCTACACTAATGCCAGATTCAATGCCTAAAACTGGTATGGGTGGCGCTTCTGAAACAACAAACTCTAACTCAGCTCTTTATGTAGCTGCTGGAGCTGTTGTTCTTGCTGCAGGTACATTCCTAGTATTCCGTCGTCGTTCAGAAGCGTAACGGAATGAGAGCATTTCTACTTGCTTGTTGCAGCCTTGTATTCCTAGCGAGCTGTGGAAGCGGAGAGTCTTCCTCCTCTTCCTCAGCTTCACAGGCTGCTACACCTAAACAAGCCACAACCCTTTCAAGTAAATCCACGATGGAATCCAAAGAACCTGCAACTGAAACCATGTCTGAAACACTTCAACCGGAACAATTAGGCATCGTACCCGAAAGGATTATTATCCCTGCCATAGATGTAGACGCCCCGATAGTGAAAGAGGGACTAAATCAGAATGGAGATATGGAAGTACCAGATAACTCAGTAGACGTAGGTTGGTTTGAACCTGGAACAGAACCAGGCAACGCAGGTAGCTCCGTATTAGCTGGTCACGTGGATGACTACACGGGTCCCGCCGTTTTCTTTGATCTGAAAGACTTGGAGAAAGGCGATGAAGTGATTATTGTTGGAGAAGGTGGAGAAGAACTTACATTCGAAGTTCAGAAGGTGGAAAGCTATCCATGGGATGATGCACCTATCCGCGAAATCTTCGGTCCAACAGACGAACGCCGACTAAATCTACTTACTTGTACTGGATTATACGACAAGGGCACGAACAATCATCAAGAACGATTAGCCGTCTATACTGAACTTGTCACCGAGTAAGAACAGCCTTATAGTTGCTGTTCTTTTTTTGTGTTCTAGCCTGTTCCGACCAAGTAATTTGCTAACAAGAAGTACCCTTGATGGCCTCCCTCTTAGGTGCCTGACCAATTACAAAAATTTATAAAAAAACTGATTCCGTTTTCGTATGTCCTTTAGTATGATAAGAGTAAGTAAGTTGATGTTACCGGATCTTAAGTTTTTTGAATAGCAAGTGACTAGGGAAGGCAAATGGTGCGCCACCAGTTTACTGGTTCTAGTGGGTTCGATTCCCACCCCGGATTTTTGTGAGCAATTGATAAAAATTCGAGGGTGGAACGGTACCACTGTGCAACTAGGCACATCCCTGGTCGGTTTCTGCCCTCTTGTAACCAGGAGGGATTTTTTTATGTTAAAAAAGCGTGATTTGCACGATTGTCCTGCTCTTTATGATTTGCTTGTCCATCCTTCTGTGTTCCCTTATGTACGTCACAAGGCGAACTCCACTGACGAGTACTACTTCGTCACTCGGAAGCTATTGGAAGCTGAGGACCGGGGGGAGCTTGTCTCTCGAACAATCGTCGACGAATGGAACCAACCAATTGGAACGATCAATCTCTTTGATATTTACGAGAATAAAGGCTTTCTTGCTACTTGGCTTGGGAAAGAGTTTCATGGGAAAGGCTACAACCAACCCGCGAAAGAAGCATTCTTTGAAGAGTTATTCTTTGAACTCGGGATTGAAGTCATCTTTATGAAGATCCGAAGCAGCAACATTCGCTCTCAAAAGGCCGCAAGCAAACTCCCTTACGCCATCTTAGCCAACGATGACTATCCGGATGTGTACGAATGGGTAAATCGCAACGAAAACACGTTTGACCTTTATGCTGTCACGAAAGAAAACTACTTGTTCCACTATGACCAAACGACACTTGCCAACGAAGAAGAAGCCCAAGAAGCTTGAAAGAACCAAAAGGGACCGTCTTTATGCGTACTCGAACGAGTATGTATAAAGACGGTCCTTTTTTTATGCGCTCCTTTATACCTGAAAGGCAAAGTATGAATAAAATCACCCATTCTTACTAAAACTAGAAAAAAGCAGGATAAGGAGGATGGATATGAATAACAAAGCAAAGGAAGCCAAGAAACGAAAAGGAAACCTCACGAAAGCACAGGAGATTTCCTATCTAAAGGATTTTAAACGCGCAAACAAAGCAACACTCCAATTTCCACCGAACGAACGTTAATGACCTGTGAATAAGACTTATCCACATCCTTGTGCACAATGTTGGTAACTTTCAAAAAGACCAGAATTGAGAGAAAACTTTATCCACTGTCATTTTGTGGATGAATCCCTCTTTAATTGTGGAAAAAGTGGATAAAGTTTCTGAATGCTGTGTATATTACATCAAGTATGTGGATAAAATTGTGAATAACAGATTGCTCATCTCATCATTCCTTTCTGGGTTACACATGATTCCTCCCCTTTTCACGTGTAAATCGAGTTTGAGCAATCCGTTCAAAAAGAGGCCTGACATTCGTGTCAGACCTCTTTTTTTATTGGATTTCGTCGAGGGGAATCGTGAATTCTGGTGTCCCTACGTACCCTGGTGCAATCTCATACTTGTTGAAAA
Organism: Pontibacillus halophilus JSM 076056 = DSM 19796; assembly: GCF_000425205.1. GTDB lineage: Bacteria > Bacillota > Bacilli > Bacillales > BH030062 > Pontibacillus_A > Pontibacillus_A halophilus. The sequence continues at coordinate 11,837 of NZ_AULI01000001.1, forward strand.
TCACAGTAATCTTTCCATCCTCTACGTAATAGGGTTGATTATCTCGTACACCTTTAAATCCTTCATCCCCAGTAAAGAACTCGTTCGGTCGCTGGTCAATTTGTCGCTTTATAGCTTTGTTAAGCTCATCGACGTTAGGTACATACTCCTTAATTGGAACAAATGAGGCTTCATCGATGTTCTCAAAGTTATAAGAGTGAACACGTTGGTCGAAGTTATTCCCTCTGGACGTTTCCTCTCTTAGGACTACAGAGTAGAAGTGAACATCCTGCTTCACGTCGTACGTCATATATAGAATATATGGAAAACCGGGGGTTTCATCCGCTTCTTCTTTAACGTCCGCAATGGTCTGTTTCACACGTTTCTCTATCCGCTTGTTCAGCTTCTTCTGAAAGGCTTCATCCTCTAAACCAATAAAGTGTGGATAAGTTACGTTTACCTCCAATTGAGAAGACGTTTCTTTGTATACTTTCTCTTCCCAGAGACGATTCGCTTCCTCAGCTGCAGATGTGAAGGTCATCCAGATTGCTGATCCTACAATCGCCATGAGTGCAACATACACGAACTTTCTCATCTCGACTCCTCCTTCTAGAATGTTCTAATTCTAGTTTGAGTCAAAATGGTCGATTTCATGAATAATGCTTTTCTGTTTCATTCAACGTATCCAGGGTTTTCGTCACGGCTTCTTCAAAGGGTGTATGGAAGAGTGGTCCGATTCGTTCTCTATATTTCGTTCCATCCAACTTAACAGGATAGCGTGTTAAATCCATCATCTCTACTAATTCCCTCATCATTGGGTCCCCCCAGCCCATCATACGAATGACTTCCTTACGGATAGGGAATAGCCATTTTCTCCGTCCGTAGTATCGTCTTATAATTTGGTTGATCTCGTGGCCTGAGATTGTGTTCGGACCTGGGATGTTCCATGTTTCTCCATAGGAAGAAGGACGAAGAGTTACTTCGAGTAAAGCTTTCGCTGCGTCTGGTGTGTAGATGTATTCGCGTTTGGCACGCATATTCCCAATAAAGATTCCGACTGGACGGCGTAACGTCGAGGAGAAGGTTTGATGAAGCATTGTAGGAGTAGCATGTGGCCCAAAGAAATCTGGGAAGTGGCAGATGAGCGAATCCACACCTTCTTGATGTGCATCCCATATTTGTTTCTCTAAGCGATTACGAAGGGCACCTTTCTTCGTATTCGGCCGCTTCTCCGCTTCCTCACTAACAGGTTGTGCGTGAAGTCCGTATCCATAGATGTTCTCCACCATGACGAACTTAGCTCTATGCTCTTTCGCACAATCAATCACATTCTGGGTGACAGCTTCTAAATGTTCCTCCCACTCATAATAAGGTAAATTTAGAGCATGGATGATAAGGTCAGCTCCTCTTGTCGCTTGCTTGAGTTGCTGGAAACGATGCGCATCTGCAGCAGCTAAGGAGACGAGGTGTTCCTCTTCAAAGCGCTGAAGCAATCGTTCTTGATTTCGCGCAATGGCGATTACTTCTATCCCTCTTCCCACACATTCACGAACAATTGCAGTACCAATGCTACCTGTTGCACCAACTACGGCTACTCTCATTTCCTTCTCCCCTATCGTATAGTTTAAGACACGGCTTCACTAAGAAAAGTGGCGTGGGCTTTAACGATTTCTTCAAGCTCTTCATAGGATTGTCCCCGCTTTAAATAATGGGTAACAAATCCATGTAAACTAAGGTAAAGAGACCATATTTCCTGGATGGACAACGTTTTGGTTGTATGAAATTGTACTGCTTTAGCAAGTACTCGGTAGCTTTCATTCGTTTCATCTACCATATAATTCTGTACATCATCATTCTGTAGAAGGAACATAACTTCATAATGACTCCGATACGTGAGTCCAAAACGCATGTACGCAATAAAAACGTCTTGTAGGGAACCGCGGCTTACAAATGGCTCGACTTCCTTTGTTAACGATGCAAAGTCTTCTTTGACGAGCGCAAAGAATAATTCCGCTTTGTTCTGGAAATGGTAGTAAATCGACCCATGGCTATAGCCAAGTTTCTTAGCTAGCTTCCTCATTGACAGCTGTTCGTAGCCTTCTGTAACAAATAGTTCACGCGCCGTCTCTAAAATCCGTTCTTTAGACAACTCCTCCTGTACTTTACGCCTTGGCATGCGACCTCCTCCTTTATTAACCACTGTTCAATTAATTTTATCATACGTTATTCTGACGTAAACGTCAAAGAAGCCCACTAACAACTTAGTGGGCTTCTGTATTTATCCTTGACTCAATTCTTTTAAATCTCTTAGTTGAGACGTATTGTCTTGAATCATTGTTGTCATTTGCGAATTACCTGAGAGCAATGTTTCTGAAGTGGACGTCAATTGTTGCAAGCTAGCTTGAGACTCTTCCATTAGCGCTGCCAAGCGATTAACAGCGTCCCCAATTGTATGCATCGATTGTTGCAACGTATCCACGGACGCTTCATACCCTTTTGTATAACTTGTCGTTTGTTCAATCGATTGCTGAATATGGTCAAACATGGTTGTAGACTGGTCTGTAGTTTGTTTACTCATCTCCATCTGTTCCATATTTTCAGCCATCTTCTGTTGTACAGCTGTTGATTTTTGCTCCACAGATGTAAGATTTTGATTGATTTGACTCGCTGATTGGTTGGACGTTTCAGCAAGCTTCCGTATTTCCTCCGCAACCACAGCAAAGCCTTTTCCATGTTCCCCTGCCCGTGCTGCTTCTATAGAAGCATTTAGTGCGAGCAAGTTCGTTTGTTCAGCAATCTCCTGTATTTTACTAGTGAATTGTCCAACTTCTTTAATCTTTCCAGTGAGGTCGTGAATGTCTGTTGCCATTTCACTTAAATCATCCCCAAATTGTCCAATTGCTTCGCTAAGCTGCTCAATTGTGACTTTCCCTTCTCGGGACAAGTCATTTGTTTCTTGCATGTCAGAAGCAAGCTTCCCTGTCTTATGCTTCATTTCTCCGTACAATTCGTTTGATTGCTGCACTTCTTCCGTAATGCCATTGATGTCACGAACCTGATCCTCAAAAGCACGGGTCAATTCTTGATAGGCTTTCGAGATATCTTGAAAGTGAGTATGATGCTCATCGCTACGCGCGCGCATCCCTTCCATACTCGAGAATGAGTTCTCAATGGAAGATGCAAGCTGTTGCTGGAGTTGTGCTTGACCTTCAAGAAGGTGCTGTACTTCTTCCTTCTGCGTGATCATTTCCTTCATGTATTCCTTTGAATACTTTACGACACCGAACAACATGACTGCTGACATCGTATAGTAATACATGACTTTTAGACTTTCTTGTGAGAATCCAATTACGCTTAGTCCATAGAAAGAGACTCCGTACCCAATGACGAGCGAAGTAAAGAAGACCCGATAATTCTGATAAATGCCAGATAGTATTAACACAAAGATTGTTAAGAAGAACGTGGATGTTGTTGGACTGACCGTCAAGATAACCACTTCAATGATGGACATGGCAACGATAATAATATACGCTGCGAGCCACTCCACTTTCTGAGTTAAATGAATCGTAACAAGTGCGGCCACCATGACGATATCTAACCCTAAAATTGAAACTAACAACGGCGTCGAATAACCCGCCTGAAACATGGCATATGTGGACAAGAAGGCTCCAATTACAAATATCCACAAGACCATTCCATTCTTCCGATGTAGTGCTTGATCCATTCCCTTTTCCCTCTCCCTTTGCTAGAACGAGTGTTATGATGACAGAGCTAAGATGAAAAATGGCAAACACAGTTCCATAATCTTATATGCTACAATTTACCTATTAAATCTTCTAGGATTTCTAGGTCTTTTATAATATCGTCACGAACCCGCGGATTATAAAATACAGCAGCTGGGTGATAGAGAGGGAAAAGGGTATAACGTTCCTTGCTATCTGTGTATTCCCATGCATTTTCATCTTTTAATAATTTTATTTCTGTCGTAAATGGCCGACCGTGTATGTCACTCATTTTATCTTTTCTACCTGTCAATCGCTCATAGGCCACACCACCAAGCGTCACAATTAACTTTGGCTGAATCTGTTGAAGTTGGTAATCCAATAATGGTGCGTGCGCTAACATTTCTTTCTCATTAGGCTTTCGATTGGCTTTACGTCTACCTTTCTTCTTGGAATCCACCCATTTATATGGACGACTACGTACTACACTCGTAATGTACACGTCTTCCCGCGTAATTCCAATCGCTTCGAAATACCCTGTCAGCTCTTTCCCCGCTCGGCCAATGAACGGTTGATTCTGTTCAATTTCATTCTCACCAGGAGCCTCTCCAACCACTACAATGTCCGCCTCTTCGTCTCCTGCACCAATGACAAGGCCTTCGACATCATAAGGCTGTATACGTTGCTGGCTCAATTGAATGAGATGCTCAGGTATCTTCATGTTCTTACACCTTCCTTCTTTCTATACCATCTCCTGAATCATAAGGGCCAAAACGATTCATCCCACAAGAAAACCCCATCACTTGGATAGGGTTACAGAAAGAGATCATTAACAGTGACGCGTTCTCCATTGTCGGCTCTTATGCCGTATTCACAATCGAGCTTCCCGCAAATCTCGTACGTGTTTGACTTTGGATTGTACACATACCAAGGTTCTAATGTAGCACAGTCCCATAGTTGTTCGAACGCATGAACACCATTAATTTTAGCTTCTTTAGATGGCTTCAGGTCATTATACATGGATAGAAACAGTTGACTATCCATATAGTTGATGGCCTTATAGGTCACACAATCGATGTATACAGCTAATTTACGCTTAATTAGTCGATTATCATTTGCTCGATGTAAGTGAGCAATGACGTATTCTTTATCCATATGTACACGACCAAGCTCCCATTTACCAGAATCATAAGGATATGCTCTTCGTAGAAACTCGCGCGTTGCTTCCTCTACCCTCTTTAACTCATTCTCTGTGAAGACAATCTTAAGAGGATGGGGTTTCTCCGCTGGCCAACCCTTCTTCAAGATTTCTGATTTAAACAACACACCTTCTTTAAATTCTTCCTCTAAAGGTTCGTCCCACATCATCTTCTTATGAACAGGGACACTCGTCCGTACGTCCATCAAGTAGTCCGATGTGTTCTGACCGTCATTATGTACGTAAACTTCATCGAACACATACGCAGCTACCCACTCTTTGTTCTTAACAGAAGGAATTTGCACTAGTGAAACTTGCTCAGCAGCCTGGTGCTTCATATGCTCATCAAGCTTCAACTGATAATCTTCCTTCTGAACCATCGCACTTGGTGGGAAACTACCAAATTTCGCGTAGGAGGTGAGTTCTTGTCGTTCATTTACTTTCACTTCTATTAATCCACCAGGGGATAACGGGATCCCATCCACATAAGTCTGAAGCATATACAAGTTGCATTCACTCTTCTGTACTTGAAGCGGAAGCATATCCTTAGTGGGTTGAGCTTCCAGAACCCAACGTTTCACTTCATCCTCATTTGGAAGCAGTATAGGAGTACCAGTTCTTACTCCACTTACATAGAGCATGGACAGCACCTCCCCTGAATAGACATCGATATCAATGACCGCCGTGCCATCGGGGTTCGAATCCTCGATACGCTCGAATTCTCCAGGAGGAAAGAATTCAAGTGATAAGACATGTGTCTGCTCCAGTGGGAGGCGACCATCCTTCTTAAATATGCCATAGTCATAGAGTAGATGCTGTTGTAAGCCAAACCTCTTTCTTACGATTTCCTCGAACTGCTCAACCTTTTCGTACATGAAGATCCCCCTCCCTATCTATCACCTAATTTACCAAATCTTTCATATATAATCCACTCTACTACTTTGAAAAATAAGAACGATCTATGAATAAATAGGGAAGGTTCATGGTTTCGTCAGGCATTAATTTTTTTGTCTTCTTCGTTGTCTCCATACTGTCCACTCTAAGGAAGAGATACAAATAAGCAGCCAAGAAAGCCCAAATGCAAATCCTGCCATCACATCCGTGAAATAATGCACCCCAAGATACACTCGGCTTAGCCCGATGAACACAATTGCTGCAATGAGTAAGGATACAATCAACACTTTCCAACCCTTCCGAAGGTGGTGAAGAAGAACGTAATACAGAATAAATCCATAGAAAACAATTGAACCCGTAGAATGGCCACTAGGAAAGCTGAATCCAGTTCCATCATATTCTTCTAGTACAGATGGACGTTGGCGCTCAAAAGTCAGTTTCAGTAACTTTGTTAAGAGACTAATTCCTAACATCGAGACCGCAAAATAAATTGCTATCCAACGACTCTTACTTGAGAAGAATAATAGATAAGCAAAGAACAGAATGGAAGCCACTGTAATCCAAATCACAGATCCCGCATCTGTAATCCATCCCATTGCCACACTAAGCCATGGGGTCTGAATCTGCCGTACAAGTTCAGTTACATATTGATCCACCGCAAACTTCTCTTGTTCAAGTACTTCCCCAGCAAGTTCTGCGAAGGCATAAAACGCCCCACCAGTTGCGATGAAGCCGATTAGAATAATAAGTACCGATCGCTTGGATAAATCTTTTAGAGTTGTACCACTAAATATCAACGTAACTCCTCCTTTACTCTCCTATTTCGCTGTAGGTAGTATTCCTCCATTCAGCACTTCTCCAAACGTTTTGTAAGAAACACCTCTATAAAACAACATAAAAACAACAAATAACAACTAAAAACACAACATTTACTTGGTATTAATCTCTATTTTACACTATCCGTTTATAGTGAAACGTGAGGAAACATACAGGAGGGATTCATGGATAAAGTGGAGATGATTGGTATTTTCGAGGGAATCTTAGGGCCATTAACAAACATAAAAGAGGTGTCCAGGAATGAAATTAATGAAAAAGGGAATGTTGTTTTCCTTTGTACTTACTCTATTACTTGTGATAACGGCTTGTGCTGGTGGGGATGCCGAGACGACAGATAAAGAAATTACGGTATACACAGCTGTTGAGGACGACATGATTGAACCTTACCTTAGTTCATTTAAAGAAAAGTACCCAGATATCACCGTTAATATTGTTCGAGATTCAACTGGTGTCATCACGTCCAAGCTTCTAGCAGAGAAAGACAATCCGAAAGCCGATGTGGTGTGGGGCCTTGCTGCTACAAGTCTACTTGTAGCCGACCAAGAAGGAATGCTTGAAGCCTATGCTCCTGAAGGAATTGAACGGATTGCGGACCAATATAAAGATACAACGAACGAGCAGCCCCATTGGGTCGGCATTGATGCATGGTTAACAGGAATCGCAGTTAACACAGTGGAGCTTGAAGAGAAAGGTCTAGAGATTCCAAGAACGTACGAAGACTTACTAGACCCGCAATATGAAGGGATGATTACGATGCCAAACCCAGCTTCATCAGGAACAGGCTTTCTATCCGTATCTGGTCTGATGCAACTTATGGGTGAAGACGACGCATGGAATTACATGGACAAGCTTCATCAGAATATTGGCATGTATACACACTCTGGCTCAAAGCCTGGGAAACTTGCTGCTCAAGGTGAATATCCAATCGGCATTACCCAAGGCTACCGCGGCATTATTGAAGCACAAAAAGGTGCCCCAATTGAAACCATCTTCCCTGAACAAGGCTCTGGTTGGGACTTGGAAGCAAACGCCCTTGTGAAGAAAGAAACCATCAAGGAGGAAGCAAAGCTATTCCTAGACTGGGCGATTTCAGATGAGGCGATGAAAGAGTACAGCGAGAACTTTGCTATTACAACAGTTCCTACAGACAAGCCTGTACCAGAAGGCTTCCCTGAGAACCCTGCCTCTCAACTAATCGAGAATGACTTCAACTGGGCAGCAGAGAACCGCGACACCATCCTTGATGAGTGGACAAAACGATATGACGGGAAGAGCGCACCTAAATAAGGTGCCTCTCCTCTCTTCATAAAGGAGGAAAATCCATGATGAGTCATCTGAGCATCCGCAATGTCGAAAAACGCTTCGGCTCGTTTACAGCATTAGACCAACTGTCCATGGACGTGGAAAAAGGCGAATTCGTCTGTTTACTAGGCCCAAGTGGGTGCGGCAAAACCACACTTCTTCGCATCATAGCTGGACTTGAGCAACCGAACTCAGGCGCAGTTGTGATGAATGGGCAGCCGATTACACATTTCCCCCCTGCTAAGCGCAATTTCGGAATTGTCTTTCAGTCTTATGCCTTGTTTCCAAATTTGACAGCGTACCAAAACGTTGCGTACGGGTTGAAAACAAAGAAGTTGCCGAAGAAAGAAATCAGAGAAAAAGTGAACGAAACACTCGAACTCGTCAACCTTTCTCATATTGCGGACCGCTACCCTTCTCAACTATCAGGTGGACAGCAGCAACGAATCGCATTAGCGCGTGCAATCGCCCTTTCTCCAGATTTCCTATTACTGGATGAACCGTTATCTGCTCTTGATGCGAAGGTCCGTCTCAAGCTAAGAAATGAGATGAAGCGAATCCAGCAAAAGCTTGGCATTACAACGATCATGGTGACACATGACCAGGAAGAGGCTCTTTCTCTAGCTGACCGGATTGTGGTCATGAACCACGGAACCATTGAACAAGTAGGAGAGCCAGAAGCTGTGTACGAACAACCAACATCCTCCTTCGTTGCAGACTTTATTGGTACGGCGAACTTTGTTCCTTCCGTTCAAGATAATCAAGTAGCTGCCATTCGCCCTGAGCACGTTCACATGGGGCTATCCCCGTCTGCTACATCCATGCCCGCGGTTGTGGAGCACATGGAATTTAGAGGGCACACGTATCGCTGTTTCGTGCAGGCCAATGGAACAGCCATGTGCGTAGACGTGAATACACAGTGGCTACACGAACATCCATTAGCAATTGGTCAACAGGTTCACATTGAATTACAGACACATAAGATGATGGTCTTCCATAACCCAACAGAAACGAAGTCCATTTCAGCAACAAGTTAGGAGTTTCATTATGATGACTACGGTAAGAAACTGGTTCTTAAATGAGCCTACAATCCCACAGCAATCTGGTCCTGTTGAACGGTTGCAGAAGACTCTCATCGTCATGATGATGCTCGCATTACTGATTACGATTGTGTTACCTGTATGGGAGTTACTACAACGAGCGATGCAGAACCGTTCTGAGGAATTTGTTGGTCTTCAAAACTTTGTGACGTACTTCTCCTCACCATCCTTGTTTCAATCAGCAACCCATACGTTAACCGTCGCATCCGTAACGACCGTCATCTCAGTCGTAATTGCTTTCCTATTCGCATATGCCTTAACGCGCACTCAAATTAAAGGAAAGACCTTCTTCACGTACGTCGCGTTGTTGCCCTTGTTCGCCCCAACAATGATGTATGGAATTGGGTTAATCTATTTATTCGGGAATAACGGATTACTAACAACTGGCTTCTTTGGAGCATTGGAATCGATTGGTTTCACCGAGTTTGATTTCAACCTTTATGGATTTAAAGGAATTGTCATATCGGAGATTATCTTTACGTTTCCACAAGCCTTTCTCATCTTGAAAGTCGCGTTGTCTACAGCAGACCAACGATTATATGAAGCAGCAGACACAATGGGGGCATCAACTGTACGTAAGTTCTTTACTATTACATTGCCTAACATTAAATACGGCCTTGTCAGTGCGATGTTCGTCTGCTTCACGTTAAGCTTCACAGACTTTGGAGCCCCGAAGGTCGTTGGCGGTCAGTACAACGTTCTTGCAACAGATGTGTACAAGCAGGTTATTGGTCAACAGAACTTCTCCATGGGAGCGACGGTAGGAATTATTCTTACGTTCCCTGCCATTATCGCTTTCATCGTAGATCAAACGATTCAACGGAAACAAGGAAATGGCTTGTCGGCGAAATCGGTCCCCTACCGTACACCAGCTAACCGCTCACGGGATCGTTGGTTCTTAACCTTCTGTCTCCTTGTAACAAGCTTTCTCTTCCTTCTATTTGGAGCGGTAGTAGGTGCAGCGTTTGTAAACGTATGGCCTTATGATTTCTCTCTTACATGGAAGCACTTTGGTTTCGGGAACGTTGCAGGAGACGGCTTACAACCTTATTGGAATAGCCTGCTTGTCTCAAGTGTAACGGCAGTTCTCGGCACAGCCATTATTTTCTTTGGAGCTTACTTAATTGAGAAGTCCCGCTACTTGAGATCTGTTCGGAAGATGGCCTACTTCCTATCCATCTTACCTATCGCTCTGCCTGGATTGGTCATTGGATTGGCATTTATCTTCTTCTTTAATCAACCAACGCTGACCATCCCGTTCATAGGAGTTGACGTGTACAACCCACTTCAACACCTTTATGGCACGATGGCGATTCTTGTATTAGCGAACGTAATCCATTTTTACTCGGTTTCCTTTATTACCGCGAATACATCGCTTAAGAAACTGGATAACGAATTTGAATCTGTGTCAGAAGCAATGCGTGTGCCTTTCTATAAGACATTTACACGTGTCACAGTTCCGATGTCACTTCCCGCTATTTTAGAGATGATGATGTACCTCTTCGTCAATTCTATGACGACCATTTCGGCCGTTGTCTTTCTCTATTCAGCCGATTGGAAGCTCGCATCCATCGCCATCGTCAATATGGATGACGCCGGAGATATTGCTCCAGCTGCGGCAATGGCATTACTAATTATCGGAACGAATATTCTTGTTCGCGTCGCTTATGAATTCGGACTACGCAACATCCGCAAAAAAACATCCGCTTGGCAAAACCAAGCACAGTAAAGGAGACAGATATAATGAAACATCTTCAAGGAGTTCTATTCGATTGGGCAGGTACTACAGTGGACTATGGCTGCTTCTCACCTGTGAACGTGTTTGTAGAGGTATTTCGCATGCGTGGAGTTGAGATTACGATGAAAGAAGCAAGAGAACCGATGGGGTTATTGAAGATTGACCATATCCGTGCGATTTGTGAAATGGACCGCGTCGCTGAAGCATGGGAAGACGTGCACGGATCTCGACCAAATGAACAAGACGTGGTGGAAATGTATGAAGAGTTTGAGCCACTCCTGTTCAGCACGCTTAAAGATTATACAGAGCCGCTGCCACACGTCGTTGAAGCTGTTCAATCCCTACGAGAAGCTGGGTTAAAGATTGGTTCCACCACTGGATTCACAAGAGAAATGATTGAAGTTGTGGCTGAAGAAGCTAAGAAACACGGCTATATGCCTGATGCCATCGTCACGTCAACGGATGTTCCAGCAGGACGCCCATACCCTTGGATGGCATTCACAAATGCAATGGAATTGAACATCTATCCGATGAGTTCAATGGTGAAGGTTGGCGACACCGTTTCTGATATGAAAGAAGGTGTTCATGCTGGGATGTGGACAGTTGGCGTGGTACTAGGAAGTAGTACGCTTGGGTTATCAAAGGACGACGTCGCTCGACTTGATGAAACAACATTAGAAGCACACATTCAAGAAGCGAGACGCCGATTAGTTGAAGCTGGAGCAGATTATGTCATTCGGGATATGAGCGAACTGATGGGGATTCTTCACGAAATTGATGAGCGTTATGAAACGGACGTCCTCCATGCATAATGTACCTCGAGGCGAGGGGGACATTAATTTGTCCTCTCTTCGTACCTCTTGGCAAGAGGACACGTTAAGCGAAGATTCGTACGACCTATTGCGTAGAGATGAAGAGGCATTTCTCCATCAATCCTTATCAACGCCATGCCTCAATGTCATTGAACGCGCTGAAGGGCCCTTTCTGATTGACCAAGATGGGAGACGGACGTATGACTTCCACGGAAACGCCGTCCACCAAGTAGGCTATGGACATCCAGAAGTCGTGAAAGCCGTTCAAGAACAGTTGGTACAGCTCCCTTTCTCCCCACGGAGATATACAAATGAACAAGCCGTAACGTTAGCTGAACGGCTCCTTGAGATTGCACCTACTCCACTTTCTAAGGTACTCTTTGCTCCTGGTGCAACGTCGGCGGTCGGAATGGCGTTAAAGTTAGCAAGAATAGCTACCGGACGACACAAGACGATGTCCATGTGGGAATCCTTTCATGGCGCATCCCTAGATGCTTTATCCGTTGGAGGTGAAGCTCACTTCCGTCGCCAAATAGGCCCGCTCCTTCCCGGTGCGATTCATATTCCCCCGCTATCCACCTATCGACCTCTATGGGAAGGGGCGAGCCTTGATGACCGACAGCTTGCTGCTTATATCGAGTATACGATGGAGCAAGATGGGGAGATTGGGGCCTTTATTATGGAACCGATTCGGAACACCGATGTTCAATTGCCTTCACAAGCGTTTATGAATAAACTACGAGAGCTTTGCACGAAACATGGCGTCCAACTCATATTTGATGAGACTGCAACGGCATTTGGACGTACTGGCAAGTGGTTTGCGTTTCAGCATTATGACGTCGTACCAGATATGGTCATTATCGGCAAAGGCCTTGGAGGCGGAGTATTCCCGATGGCTGGTCTTTTAGCTGCCGACAACCTGAACGTTGCTACGGATACTTCTATTGGCCATTACACACACGAGAAAAGCCCAGTCGGTGCTGCTGCCTCACTAGCGATGATCCATGTCATTCAACAGGAGCAGCTGCTAGAAAAGACAGCCACCCTCTCTCAACTGATGAGAGAACAACTCGAATCGTTGGCATCACGTTATGAACAAATTGGTGATTGCCGCATCATTGGTCTCTTATGCGGAGTAGAACTTGTGACAGACCGCAACACGAAGGAAAAAGCAACGAATTTAGCGGAACGCGTTCTATACAACTGCCTATCAAGAGGATTGAGCTTCAAACTATCGAAAGGAAACGTTCTTCAACTCTGCCCTCCCCTTACGATTACAAAGGAGCAGCTACTTGAAGCGTTGAACCTATTGGAACTAGCTTTACAAGATGAGATTGAAAAGGAGACAGATTCCGATGCGAGCTACACATGATGAGCGAAACCCATACTTATTGTTAACACCTGGACCACTTACGACGACGTCGACTGTGAAAGAAGCAATGCTTAAGGATTGGTGTACGTGGGATGACGATTATAAACATGTCGTCCAGTCCATCCGTCAACAATTGTTACAGATTGGCCACGTATCAGACGATGTCTATACCTCCGTACTTATGCAAGGAAGCGGTACATTTACAGTTGAATCGGTCATAGGAACTGTCATCCCGAATGACGGCAAACTCCTCGTGCTTGTAAATGGGGTTTATGGAGCTAGAATCGCAGAAATCAGCGAGCGTCTCGGCATTGAAACCATTCGGTTCGAACAAGATGAGACGGAGCCGATTGACCTTGAAGCATTTGAGCGACACCTTCAAGTCCATAAAGACCTCACACACGTTGCGGTCGTTCATTGTGAGACGACGACCGGTATGCTTAATCCCCTTCAAGAGATTAGCAAACTTGTAAAAGCTCACGACAAAACATTGATCGTGGATGCAATGAGTAGTTTTGGAGGGATTCCAATTCACGTTCCCGATTTACAAGCCGATTATTTAATTAGCAGTGCAAATAAGTGCATCCAAGGCGTCCCAGGCTTTGGGTTTGTCCTTGCTCGTAGAGAAGCATTAAAGCAATGCAAAGGCCAAGCTCGCTCCCTGTCGCTCGATTTATACGATCAGTGGGAGGTCATGGAGCATCAATCAGGAAAATGGCGCTTCACGTCTCCTACCCACACGGTACGTGCCTTTCAAGTCGCACTTGAGGAGCTCGAAGCAGAAGGTGGCGTGACCAAGCGATATGAACGCTATACCGCGAACCAGCGCACCCTTGTTCATGGTATGCGGACACTCGGCTTTTCTCCTGTATTAGAAGACGACTGGCAATCGCCCTTTATTACGTCTTACTACTATCCAGAACACGAAGAGTTTACGTTTGAAGCTTTCTATTCCAGACTAAAGGAAAAGGGATTTGTTATTTACCCAGGCAAAGTAACGAACATTCAATCCTTCCGCATTGGAACAATTGGCAACATAGACAAAGAAGATGTACACGCTCTTCTTTCTGCCATTGAAGCCTCCATGTACTGGACGGATGAAAGAATAGAAATAGAATCTAGAATATAAGAAGGGGCCTTCTATATCCCTTTCCCCTCTTACGATAGAATAAGAAGAAATGTAAGAATAGAGGTGTACGAGCTTTGTCCCTACTAGCCGAAGAACGAAAGAAAGAGATTACCCAGCTGCTTGAACATCAAGGAAGAGTAAAGGTCAACGAACTTGCAGATCGATTGAATGTCTCAACCGAAACCATCCGTCGTTACCTGGATGACCTTGAAGGAGAGCAGAAGCTGAAGAAAGTATACGGAGGGGCAATCCCTGTCGAACAGGAGAAGGAACTTCCTCACTACGAACGGACGTCGCTTCATTCTGAGGCGAAGAAGCTAATTGGAAAGCTTGCAGCAGATGAAGTAAACGACCATGACCGCATCGTCATTGATGAAGGAAGCACTCCTCTTCATATGATTCCGTTTCTATCAACGAAGAAGAATCTTACCATTATGACATGCTCCATCCCGGCATTGAACCAACTCGTAGACTATCAGAAACGCCAGCAGCTCGATGCACGCATCCTCTTCATAGGTGGTGAAGTGAGTGTAGAACATTTACGTGTGTCTGGATCGATTGCTGAGAAGATGATGGAGGACTTCTACGTGAACAAGGCCTTCATTGCAGCAGATGGTGTGCATATTGACCACGGCGTAACGAGCTACGATCCGAACAAAGCCTTATTTACGAAGAAGCTAATGGAGCAATCTGAACAGAACTACATTATGGCCGACTCTTCTAAGGTCGGGCTACGCACCTACGTAAAGATGGCTACACTTGATGACATTCATACCATCGTAAGCAATGAAGCACCTCCTAGTAACTGGACTGCTTCTCTAGAGTCAACAGCTACCAACTGGCTCTATCCTAAGAACGCTTAAAACGAAAAAAGGGAACTTCCTTGGTTAAGGAAGTTCCCTTTCGTTGTTTCATAGTTACTTAAGAGCTTTGTTGATAAGATTCTTTTGATTCTTGCTGATACTGCATTTTCTGATGGTCTTCTTTCAATGCAACGGACAGCGACCAAACCATCATAAGGAGTATGATGGTGAATGGAAAGGCAGACACGATGGACGCCGTTTGCAGAGCACCGAGACCTCCTGAGTAAAGAAGCACTCCTGCTGTCGCTGCTTGAATCACACCCCAGCTTAGTTTAACGACATTTGGTGGATTTAAGCTTCCGTTAGTCGTTTGCATACCAAGTACGAACGTTGCAGAGTCCGCTGAAGTAATGAAGAACGTGCTGATTAGCACAATCGCAATAATCGTTAGTACAATCCCGAATGGGAATGACTCAAATGTACCGAATAAAGCAGATTCAGTTGCTAAATCCGTAAGTCCAGTGTTCACTCCGTCAAGTTCTTGCTTCAGACTAGAACCACCGAATACGGCGAACCAGAACATACTGAATAGACTTGGAACGAGAAGAACGCCTGTGACGAATTCACGAATCGTACGTCCTTTCGATACACGGGCAATGAACGTTCCTACGAATGGAGACCAAGCAATAAACCATGCCCAATAGAATACTGTCCATCCTTGAATCCATTCATTGTAATCTGACGTTAACGGTGCCATTTGGAAACTTTGAATCGGTAGGTTCTGGAAATAAGAACCTAACGTAGAAGAAAAGATATCCATGATGAACACAGACGGTCCAAGAATAATCGTTAGTAGAATTAATCCAAGCGCCAGAACAATATTTGTGTTACTCAAATATTTAATCCCTTTGCTTAGACCTGTCCAAGCAGAAATCATAAATAGAACCGTAACGATGGCAATAATTACGAACTGAGTCGAGATGTTGTTCTCAATGTCAGTGATGAACGCAAGTCCGCCCCCAATCTGGGAAGCTCCAAGACCTAGTGATGTCGCTACACCAAAGATTGTGGCAAATACCGCAATGACATCAATCGTTTTCCCGATTGGGCCGTATACGCGGTCTCCAAGGATCGGCTTGAATGTGGCACTGATGACGCCAGGTGCACCGCGACGGAATTTAAAGTAGGCAATCCCAAGCGCAATTACGGTGTAAATGGCCCATGTATGGAAGCCCCAGTGGAAGAAGGAGTAACGCAACGCGTCACGAGCAGCTTCAACCGATTCTGGCTCAGCCTGTGGAGGAGTGGCAAAGTGAGCAAGTGGTTCTGCAGATCCCCAGAACACAAGCCCTATTCCCATACCTGCACTGAATAGCATGGCAAACCAGGTAACCTTGTTGTACTCCGGTCGGTCGTCTGGCTTTCCTAGACGAATCTTACCATAAGGACTGAATATTAAATAAATCGAAAAGACCAAGAAAACTGTTACGGATAGTAGATAGAACCATCCAAACTTAGAAGTAAGAAATCCTTGAATATCACTTGATACTTCACCAAGATGAGTTGGAGCAAATGCACCCCACAGTACGAAAATGGCGGAAATTGCAAGTGAAATCCAAAATACACTTGTTACTTTCTTCATAAGTATCCCCTTTCTTTGTTTCATTTATAAAGTTTAATCTGTACAAACGTTTCATTCCGAAAATAATTTTATCACTTATATCACAAAATGCAATGAATAAACTTCTTTTTTCAACAAAATTTTGCGTGGGTACTCCTCACTAAACCTTCTTTTTCTTTATGTGGAATAGACTTCATCCTTCTCTTGAACTAGTGATGTTTTATCGGTGGGGCATTCGGTGAACCCTTGTGGGAGACTGGATGTTCAATGGTAAATTCTATCCCTTTCTGCTCCCCTTCTCATCTCTCACCTAGCAACTTACACATCGTCCATTCTTACAATCATCAAAGCCCTCTTCCCTTACCATTAAATCTAAATTTGTAGAACCTTGTAACATTATAAGAACCTTCGTCGAATCCCCTATTAAAGCTTAAGAAAACGGGAAAGGTTTGTTACTTTAAGATAGATAAGGGTTCCTTTATTTGGGACTGATTACTTTCCTAAGGGAGTGGATGGCATGAAGCTCGACGAACTAGATCTTGATTCATCTGTACAGGAAACCGAAGACCGACCAAAGACGAAGCCATATTTGACTGCGTTAATCGGATGGAGCATTCCAGCAATAGAGGCTGCCCATCGCTTAAACCGACCATTCGTAGTGGTAGGTCCAATTGGGTTCGAAGAATATGCGGAGAAGCATGACATTGCCTTTATCGGTTGGGACTTTAACCGAATGAACGATAGTTCTGACCGCCTTTATTTGCAACTGAAAGACATGGGGGTAGAGCTTGCGGTGCCTCTTTATGAAGAGTGTGTAGAATGGGCTGGTGCGTTGAATGCACGCTTCCGGGAAGAACCAAGATTGTTCAACCGTTCCCTCCTTCTACGAGACAAGGGGCTTATGAAGCGTAAAGCACAAATCGCCGGGATTAAAGTTGGTGTATTTGAAGAGGCAAGAAGCACAGAAGATGTTAAACGCTTCTTAAAGCGAGTGAATGATGCACTACTCAAGATGGATGGGGATTACTATGAGCCAATCCACGTTAAACCGCTAGACAAAGCAGGATCTGTTGGCCACTTAGCCATTGATCGATTAGAAGATGTTGCGAAACTAACAGAAGAAGATTTCCCTTTGTTAATGGAAAGTCATCTAGACGGACAGGAATTCTCCTGTGAGGCTTTCGTTCATAAAGGTAAAATCCAATTCCTGAACATTACAGAGTACATTCGCCTTGGCTATTCAAACTTTGTGCCTGCTTCCGCATCCTTAGAAGAGAAGCGTCCACTCATTCATAAAGCGATTGAACAGCTTATTGAAGCGTTTGAAATTGAATATGGAGTTATCCACCCAGAGTATTTCATCATGCCTGATGGAACGCTTCATTTTGGTGAGGTTGCTGCGCGTGTACCGGGTGGCCATATCTTCGACCTTATTGAGAAGGCTCATGGATTTAATGCCTATGAAGCCCAAATTCTGTGTAGTGATCCGAACACAACTGAAGAAGAGCTCGCACAATTCTTCCCTTCCCCTACGGACTCAAGCGAATATGCAGGATGTCTGATGGTTCATCCACATGTGGATTATGTAGAAGAATTAACGGTACCAGAAGAACTTGAACAGCATCCGTATTTTGAGAAGCATGACATGTTTACACCTCCACAAGGAAAAGTTGCTCAGACAGATGGCTTTGGAAACCACTACGGCACCATCTTCTTTAAAGGGGAAGACCCAGAAGAGATGCGTAACCTACTTAAGATGTACGAAGAGTACAACTTCTTTAGGTAAGAAAGGAGAGTCACTATGGCTGAACCTACTCAAATTAAAGAAGAGCGGTTTACGACTGCGTTGGAACAGTTGAAGCAGTCCCCGCCATTTGCGAAAGCGAAATATCAGACGGATGTCTACCAAGAAGCGAATCGGCTTCTACAGACGAAAGCTGGTTTAGAGCTTTTATACCAGTATGCTGACCAGTATGACGAGAGCGGCGTGTTTCAAGATGGGCCTTGGGAGAAAGCCGAAAAGCTCCAACCCCCACTTGTTGCAGGTTCTCTCCAAGCCAAAGGATTGCCGATGATTATTGAAGTGCTTAGCGAGCTGCGAATGTTGGCACTCGCTAAGGACAAATATTCCCACCCTGTTGTCACACCATCGATGGCGGAAGAATTTCTGAACGAAGTCATGGTACTCAACTTAGACCTTCTCTTTCCGAATGCCTCGGAAAGCTCTCGGATTGAGAAACGAGAGAACCTACACCTATCCCAACAACTGCTGCAATTTATTATCAAATACCTCTCCCCTAAAGCCATTGTGACCACACTTGTGAAAGAAATACAGCGCTTAACCGCCCAACGTCCGATTATGATTAACCGTACCGTCTCCATGATTGCCATGGCGAAGGAATTACTCGCATCAGGAGACGAATCGTATGAAGCTGAAACGTTGAAGGAATACATTTCAGCCATTGAAGGTCCTTCCCTGCTGAGCCGCCAATATCCACAGGTACAGCGGTATCGGATTCAACTGAAGGACTTGTCTAAACAAGAGTTAATTTCTGAAAGTAAATCCTTTGCTACCTCCATGAGGCATACGGGTCTCGTAGCGCCACAGCATGCGACGTTAGTTCGGTTCTTAAACCGTCATGCGCCTGAAGTGCTCCCCTTTGCCCTTGGGCTTAATAGCAAAGGAAAAGCAAATTTAGAGGAACATGCAGAACTTGTTGGTCAGGTAATCAAGACCGCAATCTACCCTGCGACGAAACAGTCGATTTACGGGCTTGCACTCATGCTTGAACGAGGCGTGCTCTCATCGGCACCTGTTACACCTGGACTCCGTCGACTCATCGAACTTGATATTCGTGCAGACGTTCGTAACACTTTGTTCCAGGCTGCACATCAAGGGGACGGACTTACAGCAAATACACTGCTCCTATCAGGCGTAATTAACGTACTCGGACAGCCGCTAGGCGTTGGCCAAGGCATGAATCCAACGTGTCAGGCTGCACGGGGTATTAGTCTATGGGCTCAGCACGCTCCTGGAATGCTCCTAGAACTGATTCCGCGTGCGGCGCGAGATGGTGACCTTGACTTTACATTTGAGGGAGTCCAAATCCATTCGAAGGATTTATCAGGTGGGCTGGCTCCGGAATTACATAAGGAGCTTGACCCTGTGTCTCTCGTTCTCGTCCCTCACCTCGACCGTATTTACAGTGAGATGATGACCCGCGTTTCGTTACGTGGAGAAGACGGGCATCGATGGGTCAATCCTTCTTTCTATGGAAGCTGGGTACAGCGGGGGTTCTCGACTGCCATTGATCCTATTACAGGCAACATCGTAGATTATGCCGGCTTTGTCCGCTTGTTCTATGCCACACATCACCCAGAGTACAACGATGACTATGAGTTGATCTATCCGAACCCTGTTGGCATATTCATTACGAATGTCCATGGGAAAATGCTCGGATTCCATGCTGTGTCCATCCAGCGAATTGCGAAGTTTAACGAACAGTATCGCATTTACTTCTATAACCCGAACAACGACAGCTCCCAAAACTGGGGACAAGGAATCGAACCGACCGTACTCGGACATGGCGAGCTAGAAGGCGAATGCTCGCTTCCTTTCCATGAGTTCGTGTCTCGACTCTATGCGTATCATTACAACCCGTACGAACAAGGCGAGTCCTATGCTGTCGAGGATGAACATGTCCATCAAGTTCAACAACTCGCAAAAGCTAGCTGGGGACAAGAATATACGTGGATGTAGAAGAAGACCGTCAGTGGCATACTGACGGTCTTTCTGTATCCTATGTATAAGACAACCTTCATTCTCCGTATGTATGGTATAAAGGGGGGAGAATGATGGACATTCTACTTGCATCTGGAGGTTGCTTAGCAGCTGGGATCTACATTGGATATCGACTATCAACGTCAAGGCGCAAATCGAAACAAACCGAGACCCTCCACGTGTTCTTCTCAAGAACCTCCCCATCATTGAAGCCATCCATTACCGATACCATCTCTCAGGCTGAGGCTACGATTGAGGTGGCCACCTCCCTACTGACCGACCGAAATATTATTGGTGAACTGTGCCACGCTTCGAAACGCGGGGTCCGTGTAAGAGTACTAGTAGACCGACATCAACTCACAGATGACAGCGACTGTATTAAGCTCGCCCGCCTCCTTCACGACTACGGTGTTCAAATCAAGACGCATCAACATGAAGGGACATTGAATCTATCCCTCCTCTTGTGTGATAAGCAGCAACTGCTTACGGGCTCTCCTCCTTTTAGTCGGCACGCCTTCCAACACAACGATGAAATTCTCTTTCTATGCAAAGAATCCTCCGCCATCCATACGTGTTCACGCCGCTTTGAAGAAATGTGGGATGAAGCGGTGAGCTATGCCTTTTACTCCTATAAATAATGAATATCCTATTGAAAATCGAAACACATGACCTTTCTTCTAAACTTTGATACATTGAAGTAGAAATGAGGTGGAAAAAATGAACATTACAATTCTTGGCGCAGGGGCTTTAGGCGCTTATTTCGGAGCCCGTTGGCAGGAAGCGGGCGCACATGTCCAGTTCCTCGTTCGACCCGGGCGAGCACGACAATTACGTACATATGGCATGCACGTTGTAAGTGTACATGGTGATGTGACCATTAAGGATCCAACTATTGTGGAAAAGACTGAGAACCTTGATGAGACCGACCTTGTCGTAGTAGGCGTGAAAGGCTATCACCTGCAAGGAGCATTGCCCACGCTGAAGACTCTCGTTGAAGGCGGAGCGAAAGTATTGCCACTCCTAAATGGGATTGAACATTTGTATACGCTGCAGAAGGAACTTGGGGAAGAGAACGTTCTTGGCGGGCTTTCGTATATCATTGCAACGTTAGATGATCGTGGACATGTTGTTCATACGAGCGACTTGCACGACATTCACTTCGGCCCACTTCATCCATCTCAACATGACGTATGCCGGAAGTTAACGGAAGTGAGTAATGGAGCAACGATGCGAACGCTAGAAAGTGAACATATTCTAACTGACATGTGGCAGAAGTATATGTTCATTACCGCATTCAGTGGGATTACGACTGCAAGTGATCTTGAGATTGGTAAAGTACGCGCGGAACCTTCGACGCTACAAGCAGCGAAGAAAGTGCTTCAAGAAATGAAACAGTTAGCTTTAGGATACGAAATTCCATTGACGGACAAGCACGTAGCAGCTGGTCTCTCTAAGATCGATACACTCCCAGCTGAAGCGACTTCTTCCATGCATCAAGACAAACGAAAAGGCCTCCCTTTAGAGGTCGACCATTTACACGGCGGTGCGCTTCGGCTAGCAGAGAACATCGGAATTTCCTTACCATCTATTGAAATGATTCATGCCTTAATTAAGCCGTATGAACGCGGGGACTAATTTATGAGAGGGCACCCCCCTCTCATTTAGTATCCTTCAACAGTTGACTTACCAACGCTAGGCCATCATCCTTTGGATAGATATCATAGATCATCTTCGCCAAGCGGACCGCATCTCCAAAGAAGAAGCGTTCATAGAGTGTTTGCCTCGTTCCAAATGGGCTCATGCATATATCCCATGCTAAGCGAAACAAACGAACCTTCTCTTTCCCATCAGCAACATCTGTTTGCAAATAATACGATAGCTTCTCCCCAACTTCAGACTCGAAATCTTTCTCTGAGAACAACGTAATCATTCCGCTTGCCCCTAGTTGTTCAATGATTTCTGTGAACCTTGGGTATGTCTCTTGAAAGGTGTTCACCGCCACTAATAGAGGAATTCGATTCGGAATATAATAGCCATCCATCTTCTCTCCAGATTGTTCTGCGTAATGTAACAACGCACGCATGCTCTCTAGCCCTTTCGCTATTTGTGCGACCTTTAGTTGAACGTGCTCATATTCCCCAATCCCGATGGCGTCTACAACAGACTGAGCAATCCCAAGTAGTAGTTCTGTCTTCACGACCTGTCTCGATACAATTGTATGAAGGGTAAGTGGTGTGAAGTACCCTTTCACATATAGCTGATGAGTCGCCAGAATGTCCTCATAAATAAACACACGCTCCCACGGTACAAGCACCTCATCAAATACAACAAGTGCATCATTTTCATCGAAGCGTGAGGACAGGGGCGCATTATACTGAATATCGTCCCATTTAAATGACTCTCGACAATGATAGGAGATGCCTTTCGTATTCGTTGGCACCGAGAATAAATAAGCATGGCGCTTATCTGCAACACCTGGGGCAGAATAGACGAGCAATTCATCCGTCATCCCACCTTGCGTCGCCAAGAGCTTGGCGCCTTTCACAACAATGCCTTCTTGGTTCGTCTTTACCACATGCGCATTCATACAATCATCATCAAGCATCGCCAACTGTGAACGATTTCGTTGTGGGTTCATAAACGTATGGGTGAAGGAATAATCCTTCTCACACGCTTCTTCGTAGAAAGCAACAAGACGGTCAGGATGGACGGTTTCACTCTTCTGAAGGTGAATCGTTGACATGCGGAAGGCCGTTAACACCGTATTCATGTAATCCGGGCTTCTTCCCATCAATCCCCCTGTATGCCTAGCCCAAGCCTCCGTTAACTTTCGTCTAGCGATGAGGTCTTCAATTGTAAGAGGGATTTTGTACGAATTGCTGACCCGCTTCCCTGTCGTGTCTTGGCGGAAGGAAAGTTCAGGACTGGCATGTTGAATGTCGTACAACTCTGCCTGTGTACGCATCACCCCGCTAAATGCACGATGACTGGATAGCTCCCCTACAATGCGTTCCCCATCCATCCAGATGTCCGCCTTCAACCTATTGATTCGCCAAAGATACTCTTTGCCTGTAATAATCGACATACTCATCCCCCTTACATACGTCCCTTTTAGTGTATACATAGGAAACTTGTATCGTTCCAAAACCTTCCTTTATTGTGACTTTTCGTCGTTTTCAAGGTGGAATGTCATTTCCATTACTTTGTTATGAATGAATTGTACGATACAATGTCATTATTGTATTAGGAGCGTTTTAGTAAAGGAGTCCTTGAAGATATGATTGATTTAACGGCACCAGAAGTATTGGAGCTTAGTGGCTGGACGGTCTATAAGCGTGGTGAATCGTATTACGATGCTGGAGCTGTAACACGTTATAGCCGTTATACCACTTCCGACCAACTGCATACTCGCATTTTCGCTGAAGTGGCCGGTAGTCCAAATCAGTACGAAGTGCAGCTTACCTTTGCCAACCAATCTGGCGCCTACATGCACGGTCAATGTACCTGTCCTGCATTCCAGGAAGGTATGAGCGTATGTAAGCACATGGTTGCTGCACTGCTCGAGACGATTAAGCGGTATACAGATAACCAGACGCCTGGGGCAAGAAGAGCGACACTGAAAGGGAACGAACCCTCTCAGCAGGAGCTTCAGAAAGCTTCGACTTTCGTGGATACATTACTTGAACAGGTAACGGAATCTGAGAACAATTACGTACAAGAAGAAACGGAACCCTTGCATCTTCAATTCGAATTGGAAGGCGTATTCACCCGTTTCTCTAAACCAAGTGACTTAGAACTTAGTATCAAGGCTGGCACCTCAAAGTTATACGTGGTGAAGGACCCCGCTCAGTTCGTGGACGCATGGTATAACGGAGAGCCTTTGTATTTCACTTCTAAATTCACGTATGAACCGGACACACAGCTTATTAACGAAGACGACGCACGAGTGCTTGAGTTTCTTTATCCCATCATTAAGAGTCAGCAATATTTCAGTGAAAGCGATTTGTATTTACGAAGTGCGAAAAAGAATATTCAACTCCCGAACCACTTCCTTTCACAGCTCTTCCCGTTACTTGAAGAGTGTGATTCGGTCGTGTTGAAGGGGCAGATGGAAGATGTTCCGTTGCATATTGAACAGAATCACTTCCCTGAATCATTCCGCCTCGCATCAGATAACAGACACTATTCATTAACCATTGTAGACAATGGATTCTTAAGTGAACAAATTGCCGACACACCTTATTTCGTGAAGAAAAATCAATTGTATAAAGTCAGCAGAGACATCGCCCAATCTGTCATTCCTTTGTATAACCATTTGGCAGAGCAGCCTGAGCGTACGCAAGTCCTTGAACAGGACCATGTCGAACAACTAGCTGGAACGGTGTTTCCTGTTCTAGAAGAACACGAACTCCTTGTTATTGAGGACGACATTACATCCAACTTGAAGCGCTATGAATGCGAACCGAAACTACATCTTCAGGAAGAAGATCACGTGTTAATGGCTAACCTAACCTTCCACTACGGCGAAGAAGTAATCGACCCATTTCGCCCGAGTCAGCGGCAATCCAATCAAGTGATCACCCGTAATATGAAAGTGGAGCGCCAACTGATGGACCTAATCACACAAGCGAATTTCCACTGGAACGGATCGGTACTTTCATTACGCGGCAGCGAAGACCTTGGTCGTTTCTTCTACGTCATTCTTCCTGAGTTAGAGAAACAAGCAGAAATCACGATGTCTGACGGTGTTCAAGACATGTACGGGGAGTTACCAGAAGAGGTGCCATTGGCGCTAGACGTAGACGAGAATTATGGATGGTTTGAAGTTCGTTTCCCGACAGAGGATTTGTCTGATGACCAGATTACATCCCTCTTCCAATCCCTAAAGGAAAGGGCAAGCTACCACCAGCTCGATAACGGGCGGGTTGTAGACTTGAATGAGGACAACTGGGAACACATACGGAAGTTATTCGACCAGCTCGACCTTGACCCTGAGGCATTCGAAGGTGGCGTGATGCATCTTCCGAAATATCGCGCTCTCCAAGTCGACACATCCGCAGGGGTTCAACAAAGTGAAGCGTTTATGAAACTCATTGAAGCCGTGAAGCACCCTGAAACGTTGCAAGAAGAGCCACCTGAGGCGTTACAGGCAACTATGCGGGATTATCAGCTGCGTGGTTTTCAGTGGTTACGGTCCCTTTCTCGCCATGGGTTCGGAGGCGTACTAGCCGATGAGATGGGACTTGGGAAGACGTTGCAAAGCTTAGCCTACATCTTGGCTAGCCGCTTGGAGCGTCCAGACGCTGAGCCGTTTCTTGTCGTGACTCCTGCCTCTCTCATCTACAACTGGGAACAGGAGGCAGCTAAATTCACCCCGACACTTAACGTACGCATCGTATCCGGAACGAAGGAAGCGCGGCGAAAACAGCTCGAAGACCTCTCAAATGTAGATATGATTATTACGTCTTATCCAATTATGAGAAGGGATGTGGACTTATATCAGTCTCATTTCTTTCAAGGCATGCTATTGGATGAGGCACAGTCGTTCAAGAACCATACATCGCTTACGTACAAGTCAGTCCGTACCATTCGAGCCGAGACTGCATTTGCCTTAACAGGTACACCGGTTGAGAACCGCGCCGAAGAGCTTTGGTCCTTATTCTCGATTGTCATGCCAGGTCTCTTGTATGACCGACAATCGTTCAAGGGACTTTCCCAACCGCTCATCCAGCGTAAAATTTCACCATTCGTGCTACGCCGGACGAAGAAGAACGTCCTAACCGAACTTCCGGACAAAATCCAAACCGTTCGGTATACCGATTTAACGAAAGAGCAACGCGAGCTGTACGTCGGATACCTTAGAGAGATTCAACAGCAGACGAAACGCCAGCTTGCAACAGGAACGTTCCAGCAAAATAGGATGCAGATTCTAAGTAACCTGACCCGACTAAGACAGCTGTGCTGTCACCCTGGACTATTCGTCGAAGATTACGAAGGGCAATCTGGGAAGCTTGAAGAACTGCGTACCTTTGTACGAGAAGCCCATGAGAATGGCCAGCGACTGCTGATCTTCTCCCAATTCACATCCATGCTCGACTTGATTGCAGACATGGTGAAAGAAGAAGGTCTCACCTACTTTTATCTTGACGGAGAAACGCCTGCACAAGACCGCGTTACGATGGCAACCCGATTCAACGAAGGGGAAAATGATTTATTCCTTATTTCCTTGAAAGCAGGCGGAACCGGTCTCAACCTTGTCGGAGCAGATACCGTCGTGCTGTACGATCTGTGGTGGAACCCTGCTGTTGAACAACAAGCAGCCGACCGTGCCCACCGCATCGGACAGAAGAAATCCGTTCAAGTCGTCAAAATGATTGCGAAAGGTACGATTGAAGAGAAAATTCAATCGCTTCAAGAGCAAAAGCAGAACTTATTCGACACACTGATTCAGTCCGGAGAAGGCAACTTATCCGCTCTAACAGAAGACGATATTCGCGATATCTTAAGCATTTAACAAAAGCCACCCACTCCTTATGGTAGGAGTAGGTGGCTTTTCCTTTGCAGAACTTTACAGAAGAAAAGATTTTGATTTTTCAGAATATATTGTATAATCTCCCTTAACTTGCACAAAAAGGGAGGAACATTCATTGAAACAACTCGAACGCATCAGTCAATTTGTAGGGAGTACATTCGCGATTTGGGTCTTACTCTTTGCGGTCTTATCATTCTTCATTCCAGAAGGATTTACGTGGATTGCCCCTTACATCGTCACCTTACTTGGTATCATCATGTTCGGAATGGGATTATCGTTGTCGAAGGACGATTTCAAAGAAGTCGGCAAACGCCCGAAAGATGTCGCGGTTGGAGTCGGAGCACAGTTTCTTATCATGCCGCTACTCGCATTCGGATTGGTTACGTTACTACCCGTATCCAATGAAGTCGCTGCAGGCGTCATCCTAGTCGGCTGTTGCCCAGGAGGAACCTCTTCAAATGTGATGACCTATTTATCGAAGGGTGATACAGCTCTTTCTGTATCCATCACTGCTGTATCGACGTTATTAGCCCCCATCCTTACGCCGGCACTCGTCCTGCTGTTTGCAAGTCAATGGATGCCCGTCTCTGCTGGGGCGCTCTTCATGTCTATCTTGAAGATTGTCATTGTACCAATTGGCCTTGGACTGCTAGTTAAGGCAATACTCGGCTCTAAAGTAGACGCAGGTGTGAAAGCCCTCCCGCTAGTTAGCGTCGTTGGAATTGTTGCAATCGTCGCAGCTGTCGTCAGCGTCAACCAACCGAAGATTGCCGAGACAGGCGCCTTGATCTTCGCCATTGTGGTGCTACATAACTTACTCGGCTACGCCATTGGTTATACTTTCGGGAAGTTATTTGGAATGAACCCATCAAAACAACGCGCCCTCTCCATTGAAGTCGGCATGCAGAACTCCGGACTCGGTGCCACGCTCGCAAGCGTACACTTAAGCCCTCTAGCCGCTGTCCCAAGTGCCATCTTTAGTGTATGGCACAACATTTCAGGACCAATCCTTGCCACGATATTCAGGAAACAGAAGGAACGGACGGAACGAAAGACGCAATCATCTGCTTCCGCCTAATTGACCTAAACCTCGTTGAATAGTTCAACGGGGTTTTATTAATTATTCATTCCTTTATATTAATAATTTATGGATTAGGTTTAGGACTTAAGTTTTAGTGGTATTTACCCATGTTGCACATCAAGCAAGAATATGTGCAAACGTTATGGTTAACCACCATACCGTTACCTATTAAGGAGGAATTATATTGTCGTTAAACAACCTATCCCTATTTAAAGAATGCTTCGGTGACGTCGTCGGCGAGGTACAAGAATTAAGCAACGCCCCACTTACCCAGATGAATTCACGCTCCCTCAAGTACGAAACGAAAGTACCACAGCTCGAGTACATGTGTCTTATGATGGAGAACATGGTGATTACAAAGAAACTGAAAGGCAATGTGTATGCTGGTTTCCAGAAATTCTCTCGTGCTGAGAATGTCATTGACCGCTTCCGTGCGATGACAGAATACTCCAATGTGTATATCTTCGGAGAAGACGATGCCCCTACCGATCCAACAGATGGGATCAACTACATCTCTCTTCCACCCCAAAGTGAACTGATGCGTGAATGGTTCCTCGTTATTGATAGCCCAGTATTTAAATCCATGATGGTCGCTTATGACATGGAAGGTTTCGGTATTCAAGAGATTGAAGAGGACCGTAAATTTAAAGGCGTCAAAACGTCCAATCCACAAACCATCCAAAAGGCAAACGACCTTTTAGCCCCTCACGTTAACGCAACCCCGATTGGCTAATGACTACAGGTAGCCACTGCATGTGGCTACCTGTATTATGATTACAATTAATAGTACATACCAGTTTATAATGGGTGCGCACGTACAATAAAATTAGTGGTCAGGGGAAAGGGGTCGCTTTCCTGTTACCCCATACGATGTGGGGTAGTTCGGTGTTATCCCAGGAGGGGATGAACTTAACCGAACTTCTAACAAGAAGCCTCCTCGTTCGCTTTCGCTCTCTGTGGGGTCTCAGAAGCACGTACTTCCACGGGGCCCTGCGGGATGCAGGGTCGTTCGATGTTGGCACAGGACGTGCCGATTTTAATCGAACTTCCTTAAGTCACCTTTTCCCTACCCCCTAGCTAACATCTATGCGCACCTAAATTTATTTTATAGAAACCGTATGACCACGTTTGAAGACATAATTAAAGGAGACGACTTCCTATGAGTCTATTACAAAAACGGATTACAGTTGGGATTCTGGCTGCCCTCAGCATCATTCTATTCTATTGGAAAATTCCTCTTCCTTTCTTCCCAAGTGTTCTTACGCTGGATTTGAGTGATCTTCCTTCTCTAGTTGGAGCGATTATTCTCGGGCCCGTTGCAGGGATTCTCATTCAGCTTCTTAAGAACATCGTCGATTTCCTCACTCACGGGAGTTACGTTGGCTTACCAATTAACCAGATTGCAAATTTCTTATCAGGGTCCATCATGGTCGGCATGGTAGGAGTCTTCTACCATTATAAACAACGCCTGAACTGGCAGAGCATTCTTGTCTCCATTAGCGTATTCCTAGCTGCGATGTACGCATTGAATTATTACTTTATCCTTCCTTCCATCATGAATTTGTTAGGCCTAAATCTAGAGCAATATATCGTAACTTTCTCCTCCGTGAATCCGTACGCGACTACGTTCAGCAAAGCTGTCCTCTTGGTCATCGTACCGTTTAACTTAATTAAAGTCTTAATCGTCTACGGCGTTGGCTTGCCGTTCGCTATGCGACTACAACGTGTAACTAAACTGAACGAAAAAAGGAGCTTTGCTGCATGAAACACATCTTCTCTACATTGACTACAGTAACGAAAGCACAATGGACACAAATTACAGCAGGTACAATTATGGCCCTACTCATTGCCTTATTCTCGTACTTCGTCCCAAATTTAGCGGTTGTCCTTCCTGTCACCGGGCTCCTTATACTCTCACTTCTCATCGCAATTATGGCATACCAGACGCCTTCTACAAGTGATGATGCCACAGATGACGTTGCGACTGTAACAGAGGACTACGTCAGAGCTTCCCTTGAAGAGATGCGCCATGTTGAAGCACATGCTGGACATCTTCAGTCCATGAGTGGTGCAGTGAATGGTGCTGCTGATGAGATTAATACAGTCATGATGGATATGGTAAATGAAATCACGAGCCAGAAGACGTATATCGCTGATTTCTCCGAGCAAATGGATCGGATTGACGCGATGATTCAGAACTTGAACGCCATGATTGAAGTAACAAACGACACGACTGAAAACATCACCTCCCTATCCAATAACGGGAAGAAGCAAATTGACGATTTCGGGGATGTGTTCCAAGGGATTATTTCTCTTACGGAGCAATTTGCAAGCTACAATCAAGAACTGTTCGATAAGATGAAAGCCGTTACGGAATCACTAGGTTCAATTGAATACATATCAAATCAAACGAACCTTCTTGCCTTGAATGCTTCCATTGAAGCTGCTAGAGCTGGTGAACACGGGAAAGGGTTCGGTGTCGTGGCACAGGAAATTCGCAAATTATCTAACCAAGTGAAAGAAAGCGCCGATTCCATTAACGACATCGTTAACAACGTACACGAAAGCATCCGTCAGCAGGAGGAGTCCTATCAACGAGACATTGGGATCTTAGAAGTGGGACGTGAGAAGGGCGATGCTGTCGTTCAAATCTTCGACGACGTCATTACGAATATCCACAGCCTGCACGAGCAGTCACAGCAAATGGAACAAAGCTCTCAAGAAGTCGAACGAGAGAACCAAAAAGTTGTCGCCCAAATGAGTGAATTGAACGACCTCACAGGGGAACTGTACAGTAAAACAGAAGGTACATCCGGACTTGCGATGGAGCAACAGTCTAGCATGATGGAATTAGACATGACGGCCACCACCATGACCGAGCACATCAAGAAGGTCCAAGAAAATCTGAAAGAACATTTAAATGGCGAAGATGCAGGGTGGGTTCGCCCTGCTGAAATGAGTAAGCGGGATCATTTGAAGGCTGTGAATTAATAAAACAAAGCCTGGCTATAACGCCAGGCTTTGTTTTATTGTTATTTATGTAATACGTAAAAGATTACTAATGCTAGATGACATAGTAATAAGCTGGGATGGGAGCTAGTCATCTAGAGAATAGTTATCAAAATAAAATATAAAAAACCCATTGCAGTTCTGCAATGGGTTTCGTCTATGGAGCATAGCGGGCTCGAACCGCTGACCTCTACACTGCCAGTGTAGCGCTCTCCCAGCTGAGCTAATGCCCCGTATGGAGTTGTCTTATTCCGTAATGAAGATTATACCATCTCCACGAAATAAATTCAATAACTTTCCAACTCCATAACTCTTTATAGATTTGTAATCAGGTAATAAACCATGAATAGAAACATCCCCAAGAAGATCAACATGGATGTGATTCGATTACGTTGGTAATCAACGATGGCGTAGAGCAAGCACGCCACGCTGCCGAATAGGGCAATAAAGAGAGACTCATCATAGGTGAACCAGAATTGTCCGAGCAACGCTCCTACCGTTAACAGGGAAAATAGTATAGCAAGCCAAAGTACACTTTCTTTCATAGTTACACGTCCTAACGAATCTTATAATTATTATAGTATGAGAGCTTTCTTTCTACTAATTAGCTTTGTGGGGCTCATTCTCTCCAGCCCCAATCCCTCCACACCCTCTCACTTTACTAGACCAGTTAAAATTTAACAACAACAGACAACAAAAAGACGAGAGCACTCGCTCCCGCCTTCTTCGTTACTTCTCTTCATCTTCAAACAAGTACAGATATTCCCCATACCCTTCTTCTTCCATTTCCTCTTTCGGAATAAAGTCCATAGCCGCTGAGTTCATGCAATAACGAAGGCCGGTTGGTTCTGGGCCGTCTTCGAACACGTGACCTAAGTGGGAGTCCGCGTTTTTGCTGCGTACTTCGGTTCTCATGCCGAAGATGCCTGGGTCATCTTTCAGGACAATGTTCTCTTCGACAAGTGGTTTCGTGAAGCTAGGCCAGCCGGTACCTGATTTATATTTGTCTGTTGAGCTAAAGAGTGGCTCTCCTGAGACGATGTCAACGTAGATCCCTTCGTCTTTGTTGTCCCAGTATTCGTTGTCGAACGCTGGTTCTGTTGCGTCTTCTTGGGTTACGTTGTATTGCATGTCGGTCAGCATTTCTTTCAGTTCTTCATCCGTATAACTAGTTCCGGACCCTGTCTGTTTAGGAACGTCATACTTTAGGTCCTCTCCCCATGCGTTCTCAAGGAACTGGTCACGTCCAGAGTTGCTGCGGTATACGTTGTAGCGTACCGGATTTTTGTCGTAATAGTTCTGGTGATAATCTTCTGCTTTATAGAAGGTAGAGGCTTCGACGATTGGTGTTACAATTTCTGATTCGAAGCGGTTCGAATCAATTAAGTCTTGCTTCGATTGTTCGGCTAGCTGCTTCTGTTCTTCATTGTGATAGAAGATTCCAGTTGTATATTGGTAGCCGCGGTCCACAAATTGCCCTTCATCATCGGTTGGATCAATTTGGCGCCAGAAGATTTGGAGCAGTGTTTCATAGCTGATGACGTCTGGGTCATAGTGGACTTGCACCGCTTCAACGTGCTCGGTTGATCCGGATGAAACGTCGTTGTAAGAAGGGTTCTCCATCTCTCCGCCTGTATAGCCAGAGATTACATCCCCTACTCCATCTAATTTCTCAAATGGGGGCTCCATGCACCAGAAGCACCCTCCTGCAAAGGTCGCAACGGCTTCGTAGTCAGCAGCGTTCACAGCCGTGCTTCCTGTGGAGCGTTCGAACATATATTTGTATAGCATTGGCCCACCGAATGCAGCGATTAGGACGGCTGCACTGATCGACAGGATCCATCGTTTCTTCATGAACCTTCACCTCTCTGTTGATTGTGTAGGGTAAACGTAAAGCGCGAACCTGCACCAGCTTCGCTTTCAACATTTAGCGTTCCACCATGCTGCTCGACGATTTCCTTACAGATGGCAAGACCTAGTCCAGAGCCTCCATAGCTCTTGTTGCGGGATGGTTCCACGCGGTAGAATCGTTCAAATATGGCCTCTTGATGTTCCTCACGAATACCCGGTCCATCGTCTAGAACCGTGAACGTTGTCGTGGCATCATCTTGTTGAACAGATATGGTGATTTCACCCTGTTGTGACGTATAGCGAACTGCGTTGTCGAGCAAGTTACTCAACACACGCTTCATCTGATTCGGCATCACTTCAATGGGTTCCAGAACATTAGGGAGCTCTACCTGTGCATCGAGCTCTTTCTCACGGAGCAACAGCTCAAACTGTTGGAGTGTCTCCAGTAACAGTTGATCGATATGAACAAGTTCATACTCTCCTTTACTCTGTTCCTGTTCAAGACGGGACAAGTCGAGCAGCTCTTGGATGAGCGCGGACAGTCGGTCTGTTTCTGTATGGATGGTGTGCAAGTAGGCTTTCTTCGTCTCCTCATCCGTAATGATGTCATCCTGCATAGCCTCGACGTAGGATTTAATCGACGCGACAGGTGTCTTTAAGTCGTGTGACATGTTCGCAATGAGGTCTCGCTTGAACTTCTCAGATGCTTTCACTTTATGGAACAGGTCATCCAAGTTCGTAGACATATGGTTGAAATGTTGTGCAAGTTCTTTAAACTCTTTCGGCCCTGTCTCTTCTACTTTGACATCGAATTGTCCTTCTGCGACAACTTTGGATGTTTCCGATAGCTGTCGCACCCCTTTCAACAATGGGTGCGTGACGGCAAGGTGCAGCAAGACAGACAACAACCCCGCTCCAACTGTAATACTTGAGAGCAAGATAATCACGTCAGTTGAGAGAAACATGCGAACGTAGCTTATAATCAAGAATCCAATAATAATCGAAATGGACAGCAAATTAGATAGGATTAGAATCGTACGTAGCTTCATTTACATTCGTCCTTCAAACTTATAGCCAATGCCCCATACCGTCTTTAAATAGACAGGATTCGCAGGGTCTGGCTCAATTTTCTCACGTAGTCGGCGGATATGAACGTTAATCGTGTTCGTATCTCCTTCATAGTCATATCCCCAGATTCGCTCAAGCAGCTGAGAGCGTGAAAACACTTGCGATTCGTTCTTTACAAGAAACCACAATAGATCGAATTCCTTCACTGTTGTCTCAATGACCGCTTCGTCCTTTAGGAGCCTCCGCTGCTTCTGATTCATATGAAACGCGCCGAAAGACACGTCGTCTGATGAAGATTGCGGGGTTCGTTCATACCGTCTCATGACATTCTTCAGTCTTAACACAAGCTCTCGAGGACTGAACGGCTTCGTCATGTAATCATCGACTCCAATGGACAAGCCAAATAATTTGTCTTTCTCCTGACTGAGAGCCGTCAACAGAATAACAGGGATATCGTCGGCGAATCGAATCTCCTCTGCCACATCGAGCCCACTCTTAAAGGGCATCATGATGTCTAAGATAACGGCGTCGGGTCGATCTTTCTGCCACCGTTCTATGGCTTCTTCCCCGTCTCTTGCAATTATGACCTCGTAGCCCTCTCGCTCTAGATAGCGTCGGCACACATCAATGATATTTTCATCGTCTTCTGCAACCAGTACGGTATAACTCAAAGAATCACGTTCCTTGCTTAGAATTGAGCGTGACCGAAGCTGACGCCAAAGGCTTTACACCAAATGACGATTCGGTCCCCTTCCTCTACTGTTAATTGTACAGGAATTTCATAGTTTTGATTCCCTTTGTTGCCCTTTAATGTGCCAAGAGACGTTCCATCTTTCGTTTCCTGTCCATCCTTTACAAGGTAGACATACAAATCTGGTCTGTTTGTCGTCGCAAACTCGCTTAGTCGGAGAATGTTCCCATCCTCACTTTCGAATACTTCTGCATTTCCTTCAATCGAGTGAACGTTGTCGACCTCTTCGAACTCTCCTGCTAGGATAGGAGAAGGTGTTTCTTCTTGAGCACTTGACTCTCCCGTATCTTTATTCGGCGCGGTTTCTTCATTTGGTTCAGTTGAGGCGTTCGATTCTGTCGCAACGGGGAAGGCTTCATCCACTTCCTTATCAATAAATAATGGGGATAGTAGCCACCATCCCACTATAAGTAGAGCGACAACAGCAACGCTCAGGAACCAATAGATCCTTTTCTTCACTAGGCATTCTCTCCTTCTAGAACGTATGTCTAGCATAAGAAAGAGTCATTATAAACCTATAACGAAAAGATAAACTTTTTATAAACTCTTTGTAGAAAGGAGGAAATGTTATGTCACGTGCCCAATTTGGCTTACTCTCTGGTGCCATTATGCTCCTGTGCGTCGTACTTACTATTAAAGTAAGTCCGAAAGGTTCACTTGGCGAACTACTCTTCCAAGCTGATATTCGCAATCTCGTAATCGGTGCATTCATCTTTTGTTTTATCGTATGGAGACGCTTGGAGAAAGACGTTCAGCAAGCATGGGTGAACCGAGTTCGCTCTAGCTTGTCCATGTTGTTTATTGTAGCGGTGGTGTCCTATTTCATCTTGTAATGGAAGAAGGCTCAGAAATGAGTCTTCTTTTTTTACGTCTTCTTATAGGAATGTCATCCCTTAACCCCACTTTCACCCCTCTCAAACTAATTCATCCCACTCAATTTGTATTAAGTTTATATTAAGAAACATCCAACTTCTTACTTATTTTCTATATCACTACCACTTGTTAAAAAAGCCAACAATTACGCAATGAAAGCGTATTAAATAATGCTAAACAACCATAAAAAATTGATATATCACTCCATTGACGCTGGTTAATCTGACGAGCTACGCTTAACAGGCATTAATTTGTATTATTTTTGCTTTAATTCGAAAAAGAGGTGATTGCAGATGAGCAAGTCGAAAACGTTAACCAGTTTTGCCGTTGCATCAATGGCAGCAACAGCCCTAATCCCAACAGCCGCTCCACAACAAGTTGAAGCCGTTGCGGATACGTATCCGGAGAAGGAATTGGATAAGAGTAAAGCCGAGAAGGAAAAACTCCAAGTTCAATCTGTGAACACAGTAGAGAATGGTATTGAACTTAGCCTAAACGACGATTATCAAGCCTTTATTCGATTGAAAGCTGAGGACTTAGCGAAAGTGACCCTTCTTAAACAAGGGGAGAAAGAAGAAGACACAATCGCTGTTGACAACAAAGAATGGGACACGCCTTCCTTTGAAGTGGAAGAAGATGAAGAAACGATTACACTAAAGACATCTGAAATTACGGTCAAGATACATAAGGAGCCGTTTGGCGTCAAATTCCTAGACAAAGAAGGCAATGTCATTAATGAAGACAATGAACAATATGGCATGGGGTATGAAGAAGGCAAACCTTACGTGTTTAGAAACACGACCGAACAGGAAGCCTTCTATGGATTTGGTGAGCAGACAGGCGGTTTGAACAAGCGCGGCGAAAGCATTGGCATGTGGAACAACGATGCTTATGACTATAGTAAAGATACGAAATATTTATATACAACCGTGCCTTTCTTCATTGGACTGAAAGAAGAGAAAGCTTACGGAATCTTCTTTGATAATAGTCACCGCTCTTACTATGAGATGGCGAGTGAGAGTGACGATTACTACTACTTTTATGCGAATGATGGTCAGCTAACCTATTACTTTGCTTATGGACCAGAGGTAGAAGATGTAGTGGAGCGTTACACGGAGTTAACGGGAACGGTTCAGCGCCCTCCTAAATGGTCACTTGGTCTTCACCAAAGTAAGTGGGGCTATAAGACAGCAGATGAGATTAAAGGCATTGTAGATACATATCGAGAGAAGGACATCCCTCTTGACGCTGTTCATTTAGATATCGACCATATGAACGGATTCCGTAATTTCACTTGGGGTGAGGACTTCACTAAAGACCCTGCTCAATTTAATGAGTACCTTGATGAGCAAGGCGTTCAATCCGTAGCAGTAAGTGACCCTGGAATTAAGAAAGACCCAGGCTATCATATGTATGACGAAGGTACCGAGAAGGAGTATTGGGCAACAAATCCTGATGGCAGTCCTTATGTAGGAGAAGTGTGGCCAGGAGATTCAGTCTTCCCTGACTTTGCACGTGAAGAAGTTCGCGATTGGTGGGCAGACAGCCACGATGTATTAATGGATGCAGGCGTTGATGGCGTATGGAATGACATGAACGAGCCAGCTGTATTCGATACTCCTACGAAAACCCAGCCATTGGATGTTCAATATGGGGACATGGACCATTCTGAATTTCATAATATGTTCGCTCATTACGAAGCGATCGCAACGGACAAAGCATTTGATGTCAACCAACCGAACAAGCGTCCATTTGTATTAACACGTGATATGTATGCTGGTTCTCAGAAGTATGCAACACTTTGGACGGGTGACAATGCGAGTACATGGGAAGCGCTGCAAATGACTACGCCAATGAATAACAACGTTGGTCTATCCGGTATTTCATTCGTAGGTAACGATATCGGCGGCTTTGCCAAGCGACCTTCCGGTGAATTATTTGCGCGTTGGATCCAAATGGGCGTCTTCAATCCGTTCGCTCGTATTCACGCAGATAATGGAAGTACAGTCGCTTTCGATACAGAAGCTAAAGACATTCCTGGACAAGAACCATGGCAATATGGCCAAGATGTAGAGGACATTAGCAAGAAATACATTGAGATGCGCTATAAGCTTATGCCTTACTTATACAACGCGTTTATTCAAGCTAGTAAAGATGGTACACCGGTGCAGCAGCCTCTTGTGTATCAGTTCCAAGAAGACGAGAAGACACACAACTTGGACCAACAGTTTATGTTTGGGGATTCCATGATGGTGGCGCCAATCGTTGAGGAAGGTGCTAACTCTAAAGAAGTCTACTTGCCAGAAGGTCAGCAATGGATTGATTATTGGACCGGGGAAGTACATGATGGTGGACAGACAATTACGAAGGAAGCTGATTTAAGTACCTTACCTCTATATGTGAAACAAGATTCCATTGTGCCTCATCGAAATGTGCAGCAGTATACAGGAGAGAAGCAGCTTCAGAACCTTCTACTCGACGCACACGTGAAGAATGAATCCACGTATACCTTTATTGAAGATGATGGTTCAACTGAAGATTATAAGGATGGCGAGTATAACGAAACGACCTTCCATATTGAGAAGAAGAACGACTTCATGTACCGATTTAAACAAGAAAAACACGTAACGGATTATGACTCAGAACTAGAATCTTATACCCTAAAGCTCCATGATGTAGAAGCTCCAAAATTCGTTCGTGCAGGCGGAGCCTTATATAAAGAGGTCACTAGCGTCGAAGAAGTGAAAGCACAACAAGAGAGTTACTATTACGACGAAGAAGCAAAGACCCTTTATACAACAATCCCCGCTGACGAACAACATCACGTAACCATGTTCGTTGATGGGAAAGAGAACTTGAAAAAACGCATCCAAAAGAAGATTGAGAAGTTTGAACAACTGAAAGACCAGAACTCAACTTCCCTCTCTAGTTGGAATCAAGAAACAAGCTTCTCGTTCGCTCAGCACGTTAGACAGAAAGTTAAAGAGCGATTCCGCTCAGTTGGTGTGCGTGACGAGCACGACTTGGCACGCGATATTGAAGAACTCATGGAAGATTAGCAGAACGGCCCGCTTTCTCACGTAGAAGCGGGCTTTCCTTTAAGCTCTACTTTGACTTCCCCTTCTCTATCCCTTATGTTAAACGTATACTGTACGATTCTTCCTTATAGAGGTGACCAATAATGAAACCAACTGTTCTAATTACAGGTGCATCTAGCGGACTCGGCTACGAATTTGCTAAGCTATTTGGGTTAAACGGCTACGATCTTGTCGTAGTGGCTCGTAACGAACAGAAACTAGAAGAACTAAAGGCATCCCTTCCGCATGTGACGGTAACGGTCTTACCGAAAGACTTATCTCTTCCCCATGCGGCAGAAGAGATTTACCGCACGCTTGTCGACAAAGACATCGAGATTCATTACCTTGTGAATAATGCTGGCTTTGGCTTGAATGGAGAGTTTGAGAAGCTTTCCCTTAGACAGCAGCAAGAGATGATCCAGGTCAATATCACAGCACTAACCGATTTGACCTATTGGTTCTTGCCTGACATGAAGAAACACGCCAACAATGGCCTTGATACAGGAATCTTAAATGTGGCAAGCACAGCCGCATTCCTACCTGGTCCACATATGGCTGTCTACTATGCGTCTAAGGCGTACGTATTGTCCTTCTCAGAAGGATTAAATGGTGAACTAGGTCGTACAAATGTGCATGTCTCAACGCTATGCCCAGGCCCTACGTCGACAAACTTCTTTACGGCTGCCAAGGCAGACAATATGAAGATTGCCGAAAGCAGTGCCATGACTGCACAGAAAGTAGCTAAGATTGGCTTTGAAGGATTCCAGAAGAAGCAATCCGTTATCATTCCTGGCGCATCTAATAAAGCGAGCGCTTATGCAGCGAAGTTCATTCCACGAAAGCTAGCGGCCACGTTCGCTAAGAAATTCAACGGTGCCTAACCCGCGGGGGTGGCACCGTTTTTTTAATGGGTGACGCTATTCATCCTCATCCTGCTTTGGAAATTCTGTTGGAGGTTTTTCTTTTTCAGGGTTGTTAATTATTCCTGCTAAGATGAGGATCGATAAGATCGCTTCCGTGTAGCCATCGAACTGCTCGACCATGTTAATGACCCCTAGGTCTTTCAACAGCATACTCACTAAAGCCATGATCGATACCCAGAGCGTATAACTTCTCCATCTATTCGTCATCCCTCTCCCTCCTCACATTCCTATTAAAAGGAGACTTTCATCCCCTTTGTTCCCATGCTATGTCGCATGGGAGGATTCTGCTTGTACAGGTGCACAGTTCGACGAAATCTCCCCTGTCTATCCTCCGCGGAATGGATTCCATGTTGACAGGACTAGGAGAACGTGTACAATAAAATTTATAGAATTATTTGAAAATTTTACCCTTTAAAGGAAGCGGGTGATTCTTTCACACCATTGTCGTAGTATTGGAAGTTACATACCGTACTAGAAAACTAGAAGTAAAGAGGTGACGTCATGCCACATTCATCGACTCCGCTTCTGGAGGTCAAAGATTTATCCACCTCGTTTTTCACAGACGAAGGTCGAGTTCCTGCTGTGGACCATGTTAATTTCACGATTCATGAAGGTGAAATTCTTGGCGTGGTCGGCGAGTCCGGGTGCGGGAAGAGCGTAACCTCCCTATCCATCATGGGTCTCATCCCTTCTCCACCAGGAAAAATCGAAAACGGTGAAATTCTATTTCAAGGCAAAGATTTAGTAAAGACAAAGGAAAAAGATATGCGTTCCCTTCGCGGGAATGATATCGCTATGATCTTCCAAGAACCAATGACCTCTTTGAATCCTCTCTTCACCATTGGAAATCAGCTTGTAGAAGCCATTAAGACACATAACAAATGGAGCACGAAGAAAGCGAAAGAGCGCGCCATTGAAATGCTACAGCTCGTCGGACTACCTCGCGCGAAAGAGTTATTAAATGAATACCCTCACCAACTATCAGGCGGAATGCGTCAGCGTGTCATGATTGCCATGGCTATGATTTGCGACCCAAAGCTACTCATTGCTGATGAGCCAACAACTGCCTTAGATGTCACCATCCAGAAGCAAATCCTTAAATTGATGAAATCACTGAACGACAAATTGAAAACATCCATTATGCTCGTCACCCATGACCTTGGAGTTGTCGCCGAAGTGTGCGATCGCTTGATTGTCATGTATGCCGGCAAAGTTGTGGAACAAGGAACGGTTGAGACGATATTCGCCAACCCACAACACCCATACACACAAGGTCTGCTCGCCTCAGTTCCTGACATTCGGAATAAGCAGGACCGTCTGTACTCAATTCCAGGTCAAGTACCTAAGCCTGGTTCTATAGAAGTTGGCTGTCGTTTTGCTCCTCGTTGCCAACATGCATTTGATGCATGTACAGCGAGCACCCCGCCCCTATACGTTACAGAAGAAGAGCACCACGTCCGCTGCTTCTTGTATGAGAAAGAAGGTGAACCGCTCGATGACCGAGTCACTACTAAGAGTTAATGGACTAAAGAAGTACTTTCCGATTACAGGTGGCGTATTAAATCGAAAGAAGGGCGATGTGAAAGCGGTCGACGACGTTTCGTTCACTGTCTATAAGGGCGAAACGCTTGGACTTGTTGGGGAAAGCGGATGTGGGAAATCAACCACAGGACGCGTCCTCCTTCAGCTCCTCCAAGCAACAGAAGGGGAAATCCTGTTCGAAGACCAAGATGTGACGAAGCTTTCTTCTAAAGAGTTAAAGCAGCTCCGTAAAGAAATGCAGCTTGTCTTTCAAGACCCATACGCCTCCCTCAATCCACGTCATACAGTTGAGAAGATTCTTGAAGAGCCGTTAAAAGTCCACGGCATAAAGGATAAAAAAGAACGAAAGCAGCGTGTGCACGATATGCTTGAAACGGTTGGCTTAAGTTCTTATCACGCCAAGCGGTATCCCCACCAGTTCAGCGGTGGACAGCGTCAACGAATTGGCATCGCCAGAGCCTTAATGACTCATCCAAAGCTCATCATTGCGGATGAACCCGTTTCAGCTCTTGATGTATCCATACAAGCACAAGTACTTAACTTGTTGAAAGACCTGCAGAAAGATTTTCACCTAACGTACTTATTTATTGCTCATGACCTAGGGGTTGTTAGACATATCAGTGACCGAGTAGGCGTAATGTATTTGGGGAGGCTTGTAGAGCTTACTGAAAGTGAAACACTCTATGCTCGCCCGCTCCACCCTTACACACAATCACTGCTTGCTTCAGTTCCAATCCCTGACCCTACTTATCTAAGTGAAGAAGCAGAAGAGCTTACCGGAGAGATGCCATCACCAGCTAACCCACCATCCGGATGTGCCTTCCACACGAGATGCCATGCTTGCATGGATATTTGCAAAACCGAACGACCAGTCTTTCGGGAAGTTGAACAAGGTCATTACGTCGCTTGCCATCTCTATAACGATCAGCAGGCGCTTGATGAAATAAATTCTTAGGGGGAATTCATACATGAAGAAACGTTCATGGCTATTTGCACTTGTCAGTATCCTGATGTTATCCATTTTCCTAGTCGCATGTAACAACGGCGACGAAGACGAAGCATCAAATGAAGCCGATGACACAGAAGAAACCAACACGGAAGAAACGACAGACACAGAAGAAGCTTCAAGCGGCGAAAGCCAAGACACACTAGTCTACGCACGAGGCGGGGACTCTACTTCTCTTGACCCTATTACAACAACTGAAGGAGAAGCATTCCGTGTTACGGAGAATATCTTTGAAACGCTTGTAAACTATGAAGAAGATAGCACTGAGCTTACACAAGGCCTCGCCAACGATTGGCAGATTTCAGAAGATGGCCTTACGTACACGTTCACATTAGAGGAAGGCGTGAAATTCCATGACGGTACAGATTTCAACGCTGAAGCGGTTGTATTTAACTTCGAGCGTTGGATGAATGGAAATGACGAACAATTCCCTTACTACACGATGTTTGGTGGATTCAAGGGCGATGAAGGCCATGTCATCGAATCCGTTACGGCAGTTGACGAAACAACCGTTGAATTTAAACTAAAACGTCCACAAGCGCCATTCATTAAGAACTTAGCGATGTCTCCATTCGGTATCGCTAGTCCAACCGCTGTTGAAGAGTCTGGTGATTCATTTAAAGAAAATCCGGTTGGAACAGGTCCATTTAAGTTCGTCGAATGGAAACGTGAAGAGAAAATTACACTTGAGAAGAACGAAGAGTACTGGAAAGAAGGAGTACCAAAGCTTAACAGAGTCATCTACACCGTTATCCCAGAAAACTCCGCTCGTCTAAACGCGTTGAAGACAGGTGAAGTTGACCTAATCGATGGCGTGAACCCTTCTGATGTAGAAGGCATCAAGGGCGATGACAGCCTACAAATTCTAGAGCGTCCATCCATGAACGTTGGGTACTTAGGATTCACAATGAACCGCGACACACCACTTGCCGATCAGAAAGTACGTCAGGCACTAAGCCACGCCGTACCTAAAGACCAGCTTATTGAAGCCTTCTATGCAGGTCTTGCTGAGCCAGCATCAACGGTTATCCCTCCTAGCATTGAAGGGTATAACGAC
This sequence comes from Pontibacillus halophilus JSM 076056 = DSM 19796, assembly GCF_000425205.1. Taxonomy (GTDB): domain Bacteria; phylum Bacillota; class Bacilli; order Bacillales; family BH030062; genus Pontibacillus_A; species Pontibacillus_A halophilus. Next base: position 54,895 of record NZ_AULI01000001.1, read on the forward strand.
GAATTAAATGGCTATGAGTATGACATTGAGAAAGCGAAGTCTCTTCTTGAAGAAGCTGGATATGCAGATGGATTCGAATTTGAACTATGGTATATGCCAATTGCACGCCCTTACATCCCTGAAGGCCAGAAGATTGCTGAAGTTCTTCAACAATCCTTCGCTGAAGTGGGTGTGACAGCTAACCTTCAAACGGCTGACTGGTCCACTTATCTTGAGAAAGCACGTGCCGGTGATTTCGATGCATTCCTTCTTGGCTGGACTGGAGACAACGGAGATCCAGACAACTTTATCTACACGCTTCTTGATAAAGATAGCATCGGAAGTAACAACTACACGTACTACTCCAATGACGAGCTTCACGACGTTCTAATTGAAGCCCAGACCATTACGGACCAAGAGCAACGTAACGAACTTTATAAACAAGCACAAGAAATCATTCAAGATGACGCACCTTGGGTTCCACTTGTACACTCAACTCCTGTCGTTGCTGCTAAAGCAAATCTATCAGGCTATGTTCCACATCCAACTGGTTCTGAGCCTGTCACAAACGTCGAGTTTAAGTAAACCTAGTGGGAGTAAACCCTTTCCGTCCTGGTGCGGAGAGGGTTTCTCTACGATTTAGGAGGTGGGCATATGGCAGCTTATACAATCCGCCGTCTGTTGTTATTAATCCCCGTACTATTCGGAATGAGTTTGTTGGTCTTTTCTATTATTTATCTAATCCCCGGCAACCCTGCACAAGTCGTTCTTGGTCAACGCGCGACTGCTGAAGCGATTGCTGAGGTTGAGAAACAGCTAGGCCTTGACCAGCCTTGGTATATCCAATACTTCGATTATGTGGGTGGCCTGCTGACAGGTGATTTAGGTACTTCTATTAAGACGAAGACAGCTATCGCAAATGAAATTTGGCCCTACCTAGCGGCTACGATTGAACTCACGTTAATTGCCATGGTTATTGCCATCGTTGTAGGCGTAAATGCCGGCATTATTAGTGCTTGGTTCCAGAATTCCTGGTTTGATTACGTTGCTATGGTATTCGCCCTCATTGGGGTTTCCATGCCAATCTTCTGGCTTGGGTTGATGGAACAATATATCTTCTCTGTTGAATTACAATGGCTACCGTCTACAGGACGGGTCGATGCTTCAACTGTTGTAGATTCAGTAACAGGCTTATACTTAATTGACACCATGATTCATGGAGAATGGGAGCAGTTTGTAAATGTCATTCGACACCTGATTCTCCCAGGAATTGCACTCGCAACCATTCCAATGGCCATCATCGCCCGGATTACGCGCTCGAGCATGCTCGAGGTCATGAAGTCCGATTTCATCCGCACCGCTCGTGCGAAAGGATTGAACAGCTTCTTCGTAGTGTACAAGCACTCATTGAAAAATGCTGTCATCCCGGTTCTCACCGTCATTGGATTACAAGCAGGACTGTTACTTGGTGGTGCCATCCTAACAGAAACCATCTTCGGCTGGCCTGGCATTGGTCGCTACATATACGACGCCATTTCTTTCCGGGATTATCCGGTCATTCAGTCTGGCATCCTTGTCGTAGCTACGATCTTTGTTGTCATCAACCTAGTTGTGGACTTGCTCTATGCCGCTGTAGACCCGCGCATTAAATACGATTAAAAGGAGGCACATCCATGAATGTAGCAAAGGAAACACAAACGTCCACTCCACCTGCAAAGTCAGATGTGTCCTCTCCGTGGCGCGAGGCGTGGCGTACGTTCAAGAAGAATAAAATAGCACTTGTTGGTGCATCCATTGTCGGCTTTTTCATTGTGCTCGCTCTATTTGCTCCGTTGATTATGCCGTATGATTACACGAAGCCAGATTTACTCAACCGATTAAAAGGGCCATCTGCCGATCACTGGTTCGGTACGGATGATTTCGGACGAGACATTTTATCCCGAGTTATCTATGGCGCACGCATATCGCTATGGGTCGGGTTCTCATCCGTCGCAGGGTCGATTATTGTAGGCTGTACACTCGGAATCATCGCTGGGTATTACGGGAAATGGGTAGACATTCTAATCTCGCGTGTCTTCGATATTCTACTCGCTTTCCCAAGTATTCTATTAGCCATTGCGATTGTAGCCATTCTAGGCCCTGACTTGCAGAATGCCTTAATTGCAATTGCCATCATTAACGTCCCGAACTTTGGTCGTCTTATCCGGTCTAAAGTATTAAGCGTGAAAGAAGAAGAGTACATTACCGCTGCCAAGTCGGTTGGCATGAGTGATTTCCGTCTTCTCTTTCAACATATACTTCCTAACAGTATGACGCCAATTATCGTACAAGGGACACTCGCTGTTGCAACAGCAATCATTGAGATTGCTGCACTAAGCTTCCTTGGCCTCGGTGCTCAATCTCCTGATGTTGATTGGGGGAAAATGCTTGCCGACTCCAAGCAATACCTTGTGAACGCTCCTTGGACGATGATTTTCCCTGGACTCGCGATTATGCTTACAGTCCTCGGATTTAACTTGATGGGAGACGGTCTCCGAGATGCACTCGATCCGAAAATGAAACAATAGAATGAGACGCCTCCAATTGGGGGCGTCTTTTCTATCCGACGTTTTTATGACAAAACTAGAAGAATTCTCCTAATCCATCTATTTTCTGCTAAACTATGGATGTACTTATATTATTTTTCATTAAAAGTTAGAGGTGAACAAATGGGGATTATGGGGTTTAAGAAAAGAGAGAAACCTTCCATATACGAGGAAAGTCATCACGTGCAGTACGGGTACGGGTTAGACCGCTACCACGAACTATCTAGTCAGCTTGATTTCATGAAATTTACAGAAGAAGAACTACGCACTGCCAAATGGCTCTATCCGATTGTAGAGAAACATATTGACCGAATTGTGAACGAGTTCTATGAACAAATAGAAAAAAAGCCAGAGTTGAACGCAATCGTGAACAAACACTCTTCAATTGATCGACTGAAGAACACACTGAAGAAGCACATTTTAGAACTGTTTCAAGTCGAGATTAACGAGGAATTTCTAGAGAAGCGTCTTATGATTGCAAAGAAACATATTCATATCCACCTTCCGACTCATTGGTATATGGGGTCATTTCAGAATCTTGTCTCCTCCCTCTCCACTATTCTCAGAGAGGAATTCAGTGACGATATCGATCAAGCATTTGAAGCATTCAAAGTTGTTCAGAAATACATGAGCATTGAGCAACTCATTGTATTAAAAGCCTACGAAGATGAAAACAAACGACTCCGAGAAGTCAGTGAAGCAACCCAACAGGAAATCGTCAACCAAGTGGAGCACTATTCCAATGGACTTGTACAGTATGGCGAAGAAAATTCGTCTAGAGTTCAAGAGCTAGTCGCGGGGGTTGAAAGTGTTGCAAATCACGCCCAAACAGGGCTATCTATTTCCACAGAAGCCCAGAAGCTCGCTACAGAAGGGAAAGAGAACCTGGAGCAACAAGCAAAAAGCGCCCAATCTATCCTAGACCAATCCACGAGCGTCCATAACAGTGTAGCAGCACTAGAGCGTTCGTCGGAGAAGGTAACAGAGTTTGTTGGCTACATGAGTAATATCGCTTCCCAAACGAATTTACTAGCATTAAATGCTTCCATAGAGGCATCAAGAGCTGGTGAGGCTGGTAAAGGCTTTTCAGTTGTGGCAGAAGAAGTAAGAAAGTTAGCAGCCCAATCACGAGAAATGGCTGAAACGATTACCGAAACGATTGAAGAGAATAAAACGAGCGTAACGAGAATCTCGACGTCCGTTGATGAGATGAAGCATTCTGTCGAGCATAACGCCAATCAGCTTAGTCAGACGATTGAGCATGTTGAACGCATTTTCCATGCCTTAGGAAGAAGTTATGAACAAGGGCAAAGTATTGAGAATGAAACGAAGGAAATCATGCATATGGTTCAAGCCATCGGTGTTGAAAGTGAAAAGATTGTTTCTTCATTAGAACAACTGCATGAGGACATCCAACAGTTGTAAAGGAGGGCGCACTCGTGCGCTCTTTTTTGAGGTTATTTATTCAATATGCTTTAACTTGTTGTAAACGACTTTCTCCCCTGTGCCAGCGACAGGAACATAGCCTTTTTGTTTTATTTTTCCATTGAATGGGGTATAGGTGTAGTGGACATACAATTCGTCGACGAAGGTAACGGTTGCGGAGACACGAAGCCGATTTGATCGTGTCTCAATCGAATGAATGTCTTCAGGGGCATACCCCTTCTCCTCAATCAAGTACGTCTCAACCCGATCGTGAAGCATCCACTCACGCACCTCGACGGTTATAAATGAAATAATAGGAAAGAGCATTAGAAAAAAGACTAGTAGGGCTCGTAAAGGAGCTTTCACATCTATTCATCCTCTCTATTACCCATTACCCAGATTATTTCCCATTTACACGTGAAAATTCTGAAGTAATAGAGTCCTGTAGTTCGCATTGATACCACAATCGAATACAACAAACGACAAAGAACGCTTGGATTTACTATCTCCAAGCGTTCTTTCTATACTAGAGGATTGGTTAACATCCTTACGATTTCACTGTGAGCTGCTCCCCTACCTGGTAATACTCTAAGAAATTCTTGAGCATTTGTTTCCCGTAATCCGTGAGAATGGATTCAGGGTGAAACTGCACGCCTTCCACTGCATAGTCTTTATGGCGGACGCCCATAATCTCTCCATCAGGTGTGTAAGCCGTTTGTTCTAACACGTCTGGCAGCGTGTCGATTTCGGCGATAAGAGAATGATAGCGCCCAACCGTAATGGGTTTAGGCAGCTTGTTGAACATGGAACGTCCGTCATGGATAATTTGCGAAGTCTTGCCATGGTACAGTTCTTTCACACGGCCAATCTTCCCACCAAATGCTTGTACAATAGTCTGGTGGCCTAAGCAGACACCTAAGATTGGAATCTTTCCAGCGAATGCCTGTACGACACGCAAGCAGACTCCTGCTTCATTTGGACTGCATGGACCTGGAGAAAGCACAATAGCATCTGGTGCCATCTCTTTAATTTCCTCAATGGTCACTTCATCGTTACGTCTCACGACCACATCTGATTCAAGTTCCCCCAGGTATTGGACAAGATTAAACGTAAAGGAATCGTAGTTATCAATCATCAAAATCATGCTCAACTCTCCTCTGCTCTCTCTTCTATTCTAGACTCTACTCATCTGTTGAAATCAAAGCTTCTATTTCTTGTTGGAAGGCTTGCAATGCTTCTTCTCTCGTATCCTCTTGAACCAACGCATCTGCACGGGCTTCTATAAGCTTCACAATCTTACTCCCGATAATGACTCCGTCGCAGTACTGGTTCAATAAGCGTACTTGATCGTTCGTAGATACACCGAAACCGACCGCAACAGGGACAGAACTATAGGATTTCACACGATTTAAGAAGTCTTCAATATTAGGCTGGATTGTAGCCCGCTCACCAGTCACTCCAAGACTTGATACACAGTACAGGAACCCTCTTGCTTGTTCCGCAATTCGCATCACTCGGTCCTCCGAGTTAGGAGCTACAAGAGAAATGAGCTCAATTCCGTACTCATTAGAAAGCTTACGAAGTTCTTCGCTCTCTTCGTAAGGAATGTCTGGAATTAATAGCGCATCGGCTCCATTCTCTCCTAATTCCTTGAATAGTCGTTCCAGACCATATTGCATAACAGGGTTATAATACGTGAAGATTACGACAGGAATCTCTAATCCACGTTCTCTCATCTTTGGAACAAGGCGAATGGCGCTCGTAAGATTCATCCCCTGCTCTATCGCGCGAGCAGCTGCTTCTTGGATGGTCGGACCGTCTGCTAACGGATCAGAATAAGGAACGCCAAGCTCAAGAACATCAGCCCCACTTTGTTGGAGACGGTACGCAAGTTCTACCGTGACATCAGGATGAGGATCGCCTCCCATAATAAATGGGATAAACAGATTCTCCGTCTTTTTCAAACGCTGTTGGAATGTCGTTTCCGTGCTCGTCTTAGTCAAGAGAATCACCTCCGTCAAAGTATTCCATAATCGTATTCATATCTTTATCTCCGCGACCGGATAGGTTAATCAACACCGTTTCGTCGGATTTCATCGATTTCGCTTCTTCAAAGGCTTGTGCCAATGCGTGGGCGCTTTCAATGGCTGGAATAATGCCTTCTGTTTGAGAAAGAAGTTTCAACGCATCTAATGCTTCGTCGTCCGTAACAGACTCGTAGCGAACTTGACCTGAGGAATGAAGGTACGCATGCTCTGGACCAATTCCAGGATAATCAAGCCCAGCTGACACGGAATACGGCTCGGTAATCTGTCCGTGCTCATCTTGGAGCAAGTACGTGAGTGACCCGTGGATAATGCCATGATTCCCTTTCGCCAAGGTGGCGGCATGCTCTGGACTTGTAATGCCGTGACCTGCCGCTTCAATGCCAACTAATTCTGTATCAAGGTTTAGGAATGGGTAGAACATCCCCATGGCATTTGAGCCACCTCCTACACAAGCGTAGATACGCGTTGGAAGCGCTCCCTCTATATCGGTAAATTGTGATTTAGCTTCATCTCCGATTACACGTTGGAAATCACGCACCATTTTAGGATAAGGGTGTGGACCTACAACAGACCCAATCAAATAATAATGATCTTCACAGTTTGCGACCCAATATCGAATAGCTTCATTCGTAGCATCCTTAAGCGTTTTACTACCAGAAGATACAGGCACAACTTCTGCCCCTAGCAGCTGCATGCGAAAGACGTTGAGCTGTTGACGTTCAATATCCTTCTCCCCCATAAACACTTTACATTGAAGTCCAAGCTTGGCAGCAACAGTCGCGGATGCAACACCATGCTGACCTGCACCTGTCTCGGCAATGATTTTGTCCTTGCCCATACGCTTTGCTAGTAGCGCTTGGCCAAGCGCGTTATTAATCTTGTGTGCGCCCGTGTGGTTTAAATCTTCACGCTTCAAGTAAATCTTCGCTCCACCAAGTTGTTTCGTAAGCTGTTCAGCATACGTTAATGCCGTTGGGCGGCCACTATAGTCGTGCAATTCTTTCTCATAAGCCTTAACAAATCCCTCATCATTCAAGGCTTCCTCTAGTGCGTCTTCAATTTCCTTAAGTGGAGCCATTAATGTCTCTGGTACGAACTGGCCTCCGTATTCTCCGAATCTTCCGCGTGCATCAGGATAAATGACTGACATGGATAGACCTCCTTACAATACTCTCAATCTTCTTCGTGTCTTTCTGTTCATCTGTTTCTGTTCCACTTGATACGTCTATTCCAAACGGCTCATAGCCTAACAATTCATCTACATTTTCGGGGCGAACGCCTCCTGCAATAAAGCATGGAACCCCTTGTCGCTTTCCTTCATTAATGTAGGTTGGAACATGACTCCAATCAAAGGAAATACCCGTTCCACCGAATGCTCCTTGCACTTTGGCATCAATGACATACCCATCAATGATTCCTTCGTATAATTTCATTTGTTGCACGGCTTTTTCGTGATGAGGAATAGCCTTCCACACCGGTAAAGGAAAACGTTCTTTAATTGCAAGAATAGTTGCTTCCGTTTCATTACCATGAAGCTGTAGGATATCTAGGCGCGTTAACGATAAGACCTCCTCAATTCGTTGAATCGATGGATTCACAAATACTCCTACTATGCGTTGATGCGGCTTTGGTGGATGGTTCTTGATCCACTCATTGACAGCTTCCGGTAAGACTTGTCGCTTACTTTCAGCAAAGATAACGCCAATGTAAGGGGCACCGGATTCAACTGATTTCTTATAATCAGCCTGTGACCGATTTCCACACAGCTTCACTTCTGTCATGTCTGTTCACGTCCCATCATCTGATTGATGACATCAGCCGGATGAGCTTCACGCATAAGTGCCTCACCGACAAGCACCGCTTTCGCTCCAGCTTGCTTCACACGATTGATGTCTTCATGATTGTAAATGCCGCTCTCACTTACAAGGAGACTCCCTTCCGGAACTGCTTTCGCAATAGTCTCTGTATGGGCAACCGTTGTATGAAAGTTTGTTAAATCCCGGTTATTAATGCCGATGATTTTCGGTTGGAACACCGCTAAGATCCCTTCAAGCGTCTCTTTGGCATGCACTTCAACGAGGGATTCAAGCCCTAGGGAAGCAGCATAACGATACAACTCATATAGACGTTCAGGTTGTAACGCTTCACCAATAAGCAGGATGGCGTCTGCCCCTATACGAGCACTTTCTTCTACTTGCTTCTCATCGATAATAAAGTCCTTACGCAGGACAGGGAGCTTTGTCGCCTGTTTGACTGCAGTCAAATAATCTCGATGACCTTGAAAGTACATCTCATCAGTTAGAACAGAAATGGCGCTCGCTCCACCTTCTTCATAGAGCTTGGCGATTTCCACCGGTCGGAAATCCTCACGAATCACCCCTTTAGAAGGAGAAGCCTTCTTCACCTCTGCGATTAATCCTACCGTCAACGGACTGTTCAATAACGCATCATACAATGAACGCGAATCCGTCTCGACTTGCTCGGGTTGTTGGTATCTCGTAATTTCGTCTTTCTTCGTCTCAAGAATCTGATGAAGCATACTCTAGACCTTCTCCCTTCTTCTGCTGAAGTTTCTTAAAGTACGTTGCAACCGTCCCAGAGGCTAATGCTGTCTGGACCAAGGAAACCCCTGTCTCAATGGAAGGCGTTTCACCAGCTACGTAAAGCCCAGCCGCTGCGTTCAACGTGACGATATTCGTTGCTGTCTTGTTCGCCGTCCCTTCGAAGATCTCTTGAATCATCCGCGCACTTTGAAGTGGGTTCTGAACCTGAATGTCTTCAATCTTGCCTCGTTCAAGCCCAACTTCTTCAGGAGCAACCGTGTAACGGTGGATAGTTTCGTCTTTCAACTCAACGACATCAGTCGGTTCAGAGATTGAGAACTCGTCTAGACCGTCTCTACCCGTCACAAGAAGCACATGTTGAGAGCCGAGTTTATTTAACGTTTCAGCAAGTGTCTCGCCTAAATTTGTATCGTAAATTCCAATCACTTGATGGCGGGAATTGGCCGGATTCGATAGTGGCCCTAGCATGTTGAACATGGTACGGAAGCCAAGTTCACGGCGCGCGCCGCCTGCATGACGCATCGCTGAGTGATAGGTTGGCGCATATAGGAAGGTCATGCCGTTCCTAGCGAGCATGTCTTTCGCTTCTTCCGGCGTACCGTTAACAGGAACCCCTAACAGTTCAAGTACATCTGCTGAACCGCTAGCAGAGGAGACCTTTCGATTTCCGTGTTTCGCTACCTTCACATCCATAGCTGCAAGCACAATGGCTACAGCAGTTGAAATGTTGAAAGTGGATTGGCCATCGCCACCAGTTCCACACGTATCCACAACAACCGTTTCGTTATGCTGAATCGTTGTCATATGCTCACGCATGCCTTGAACAAATCCGAACAGTTCTTCAACGGTCTCACCTCGAAAGCGGAGAAGAGAAATTAAGCTTGCAAGCTGCTCCGAGCTTACTTCCCCTTTCATCACAAGGTCCATTACCTCATAGGCCTCTTCAGTTGAGAGCGTCTTTCCATCTAAGACTCTATTTAGCGTTTCTTTAAGCATAAGAAGATTCCTCCTTTGCACTCGGTGCAAACAGCTCTTCAGCCATATCAATGGTTTGGAGCAACGCGCTCGCCTTGTTCACCGTCTCCTGCCATTCCTTCTCAGGGTCAGAGTCGGCAACAACACCTGCACCAGCTTGAATATAAGCCACTTGGTCTTTCAGGAGGATAGTTCGGATCGCAATACAAGAGTCCAGATTGCCATCGAACCCAAGGTAAACGACGCCACCGCCATATAAATTACGCGCGGTTGGTTCCAGTTCACCTAAGATCTCCATCGCACGGATCTTCGGAGCTCCAGATAACGTTCCAGCCGGGAAGGCGGATACGAATGCATCAAGCGGATGAGTATCTTCTCGTAAATCTCCTGTTACTTTACTAATCATGTGCATCACATGTGAGAAGCGGGTAATCTCAGATAGGACTGGTACTTTGACCGTTCCATACTGTGCCACGCGCCCTACGTCATTTCGAGCTAAATCAACGAGCATATAGTGTTCAGCCTTTTCCTTCTCATCGTTCTGAAGGTCTGCTGCTAGTTGCATATCTTCTTCTTTCGTTGTTCCACGTTTTCTTGTACCAGCAATTGGATGGATTTCAACCTCGCCATCTTTCACCTGAACGAGTCGCTCTGGTGAACTGCCAATTACTTCATACCCATCAAACGTTAAATAGAACATATAAGGGGATGGATTAACTTGTCGCAATACGCGATATAGCGTAAAGCCATCTACTTCAATTTGTTTAGAGAATCGTTGGGATAATACAGCTTGGAAAATGTCCCCTGCGCGAATATATTCCTTAATGGTTTCTACATCTTGCTTAAATTTGTCTTTGGTGTAGTTTGTCTCGACTTGACTCACATCGACGGATTTTGACGCTTCATTGGTAAAGAACGGCTCTACGTTCTTCTGTTGCTTGAGCGTTTTTAATACATCGTCAATCGCTGATACAGCCGCATCATATTTCTCATTTAGCACTGCTTCAGAATCGTCTTCATCTACACGGGCAAATCGAATAATGTGTAAGTCATGACTTTGGTGGTCATACGCAATGAGCGTCCGACAAAATAGAAACTGATACAACGGTAGACCGAGGTCGTCGTTTTCTGGGATTGGAATGTTCTCAAAATCCGATACCGCATCATACGAGACAAAGCCAACTCCGCCACCGTGGAAAGGTAGGGGTACATCAGGAAGACGAACATTCAGTCCGGTCATAACCGTCTCTACCGCTTCTTTAAGGTCCTTAGCCTGCTGGATGTCACCAGTATCGTAATCATGCATCGTAATCGAACCCTGATCTTCCGTTACGTGAATAAAAGGGTGTAAACCAATAAAGGAATATCGTGACCAAGAGGATGTGTGGTCACCACTTTCGAGTAAATAGACCGCTTCTTCGCGCAAGCGTTCATAAATTTGAATTGGGGTTAGCGTATCGGTATAACTCCGATACGTGACAGGTACCGTCTTATAGGTAGACGCATCCTGCTTAAAAGATTGGAATTGTTCCATAGGTCTCACCTCTCCATAGTTGTGTTATGGAGAATGAGAAGGTTGAGGAAATAGACATAGTGGGTTCTAGTGGAACTTACACTCTGCTCGTCTCATCTCGTATTCAATTGCACAATACCTCAACTCATCTATCTCATTCTCAGCTCATCTGTTCTAACTTTCTATACTCTCGTGCTTCTATACTTCTCTCTCATCTTTACTAAATTCTAACTAATCTAAATCTTGTATGTAAGTGTATTACACTTTCCAAAGTGCGTCAACGAAGAAAACTGTCGTTCGGAAGAAGAAAGACATACTGGTCTTATCATAAGGCTCATTCGAAATGAATAAGCACCTCCCAAATAGGAAGGTGCTCTTCATTAATGTTTAATTTGATTCATTGGCATTTGCGGTTTGTTCTTCGCTGGTGCGAAGGCATTCAACATGGAGTAAGTGTCGTTAGTCGTAAGTTGAGGCACTTGGTAATACCCGTGTTTGTTCTGATAGAGGAAGATCTCATACGCCATTTCAACGTAATTCGGTACACTATCTGCTAACACACGACGCACGACTGGATTCGTTACCTCTACTGCTGTCATCGCATGGAACGACGCCATCGATTTAATTAAGCCTAACATATGTCCAGTAATCCCCTGGTCGCTAATATCAGCCAAGGATTGATTCGGCTTCTTCGGTTGACTTGGCGTGAGTCCGTATACGACTTCATTGGACTGAGTCATCATGTATGTCTGGGTTTCTACTGTAGGCTTCTGGCCGGTTTGGAATGCTTCTACGACCGTATTATATTGTTGCAGAATGAAGTCATACTGACGTTCAAGCAGAGAAACGAGTTCCTTATCCTGCACGTATTGACGGAACATCATGAACTGGTCCAGAACGTTAATAATTCCTGCAAGCGTCTCATGTAAATCGAACATTTCGTGACCGCCATGATTCATCCCGGCGCCCGTTGGTGGTTGTGCCCCTGCCTGTTGCTGATTCATGTTTTGATTTTGCTGTTGGTTCACCTTTTCTTCCTCCTCATAATCACATTCATGGTTAGTATGGATTTCAAAGAAAGATTCATGTACACAAACTCCTCTAAATAGGGACAGCGTTCGACAAAAAGTTATTGACTTGACGACGTTTACACTGCTAGCATAACTAACATAGCGCAGAATAACTGCTCCAACACAAACACTTCACACACATATATATTTTCCTTGTATAAGTTTGAGAATACGGCTCAAACGTCTCTACTAAGCTACCGTAAATGGCTTATCTACAAGGGATATTCGTATAGAAGGACGGCCAATGTGCATCCTATATTCGATGCCCTTTGTAGACGAAAGCTTCGGTAACGTTATGTTCACCGTGGCTTTTTTTATACCAACTTATAAGGAGGGGCACTTGTTGAATTCCCTTAAACAATTCTTCCAGTTCGAACAGCGAAATACGAATTTCCGACAAGAATCGATTGCTGGTATGACTACGTTCTTATCATTAGCTTATATTCTCATCGTCAATCCAGACATTCTAAGCGCAGCGGGCATGGACCGTGGAGCCGTCTTTACTGCAACAGCCTTAACCATCATATTTGGTACCTTGATGATTGGACTCTTAGCGAATTATCCAATTGGAATCGCCCCAAGCATGGGCTTGAACGCCTTCTTCACCTTTAGTGTAGTGAAGAATATGGGGGTAGCATGGGAAACCGCCCTATTTGGCGTATTTATCGCCGCCGTACTCTTTACGATTCTAAGCCTACTTAAAATACGTGAGAAAATTATTAACTCAATTCCACAAGATTTAAAACACGCAGTAGCAGCCGGTATTGGCTTCTTCATTGCGTTTATTGGACTACAGAAAACAGGACTCGTAGCCAGCAATCCAGACACCTTCGTCTCCTTAGGTAGTATTACAACCCCAACGACGTTGTTGAGTGTCTTCACCTTAATCGTAACGATTGTTCTGTTGATTAGCGGCTATAAAGGAGCCATCTTCTACGGAATTATCCTAGCTACTATCGTTGGAATGGTAACAGGTCAGATTACACCACCTGCTTCAATCGTAGGTGGAGTCCCTAGTCTAGAACCAACTTTCGGCGTTGTCCTTGAGCCATTCATAGACATGGAACTACTCCTATCTCTATTTACGAGCGGAGAATTCTATGCGGTCGTCTTTACGTTCTTATTTGTCGCTTTCTTTGACACAGCAGGAACGCTCATCGCCATCGCTTCTCAAGCAGGACTGATGAAGAACAACCAGATCCCAAATGCGGGCCGTGCACTTGTTTCTGATAGTACAGCTTCCATGGTTGGGGCCGTGCTTGGAACGTCAACGACAGCTTCCATGGTTGAGTCTTCTGCTGGTATTAGCGCAGGTGGACGAACTGGTTTCACTTCTGTTGTGATGAGCGGGTTCTTCGCACTGGCTCTATTCTTCGAGCCGCTCTTAACCATCGTTCCATCGAATGTGACAGCTCCTGCCCTAATTATCGTCGGAGCGATGATGGCAACAGATATGAAACAAATTAACTGGAACAGTCTTGAGATTGCCATCCCAGCCTTTGTGACGATTCTGATGATGCCACTCACATACAGTGTCGCAAATGGAATTGCCCTTGGCTTTCTACTTTATCCAATTACATTGGTGGCAGCGAAAAAGCCAAAGGACATCCATCCAATTATGTATGCCTTGTTCTTTGTATTCTTGCTCTACTTTATCTTACAAGGATAATGAATCAGACCGCCTGAATAAAGGCGGTCTTTTTTTAGGCTTCGTAAAGGTACATACTAGTTACTACCGTACTCGAAAGAATAGGCATTTAACACAAATCATAAGCTTGTCTATTTGTGTAATGCCCTACGGTTTTATAAAATAGAATTATCTATAAAATTGATAAAGGTGAACGAGATGATTAATGAAATCTTGCAATCAAACCAAACCATCTTCCTCACAGCCCTGTTATTAATCAGCAGTGTGCTCGTGACCAAGTTCTCGTCCCGCCTCGGTGTCCCCTCCCTCGTATTATTTATTATCGTTGGAATGGTTGTCGGTAGCGACGGACTGAACTTTATTTACTTCGACAACGCTGGTATGGCCCAGCTTGTTGGTACCTTTGCCCTGATTGTCATTCTGTTCGAGGGGGGCTTAGAGACAAAGTGGGATACGATTCGCCCAGTCGTCAGGCCCGCCCTATCGCTCGCAACTGTTGGCGTCGTCATCACTTCTGGCATTGTAGGCGTAGCCTCTAAATTTATTTTCGACGTTACCTGGCTTGAAGGGTTCTTATTTGGATCTATCGTAGGCTCTACCGATGCTGCTGCTGTCTTTGCCGTTTTGAAAGGGAAGAACGTACATAGTCGATTAGAGGCAACGCTTGAGGCAGAATCAGGTTCTAACGACCCGATGGCCGTCTTCCTCACGCTCGCCTTTATCCAGCTCATTAACTCGCCTGGTCAAGGCGTGCTTGCCATTATCGGTTCTTTCTTCTGGCAAATGGGATTTGGCCTTGTAGTCGGACTCTTAATCGGGAAAATAGGCAGTATGGCCATCAACCGCATTAATCTTGATTCTGGTGGGCTTTATCCAATCTTTGCTTTGTCGTTTGCCTTACTCACGTATGGTGTAAGCTCGTTAACGCAAGCAAGTGGATTACTTGCGGTCTATGTAGCAGCGCTCGTAATTGGGAATTCTGAGCTAACGTATCGTCATTCAATTCTACGATTTAACGAAGGCTTTACGTGGATGATGCAAATCCTTATGTTCGTTATCCTTGGCTTGCTTGTCTTCCCATCTCAGTTATTCCAGTGGGACATTATTATTGAAGGATTATTAATCTCGATTGTCCTCATTTTAGTGGCAAGACCGATTGCCGTTTACCTCTCCCTTATGGGGGGACCGTTCGGACAGAAAGAACGACTTTTCTTATCTTGGGCAGGTCTTCGCGGAGCGGTCCCAATCGTGTTGGCCATCTATCCTTCTCTAGCTGAGCTCGAGAACAGTCAACTCTTCTTCAACGTTGTCTTCTTCGTTGTATTAACGTCAACGCTCATTCAAGGATCGACCATTACACCGCTTGCACGTAAACTAAAACTCGTGTCAGACGATGTGCTGAATCCGATTCACTCCTTAGAGCTTATCTCCATTGGTAAGACGAATGTTGAGATGATTGAATACACCGTCACTGACAACAATACAATTAAAGAACAAACGCTAGAGGAACTTCACTTTCCAGATGGAGTTCTCGTGAACGCGATTATCCGGGATGGCGACATCTTAACCCCTTACGGTCAAACTTCCATTCTCCCAGGTGATACGTTGTACATCATGGTACCAAAGAAAAACAAACGCCAGTTACAGAAAATCTTGAACGATGAATTAGTCAAAACGAAAATCTAACCAAAAAAGGCCCCGAATCAGGGGCCTTTTCATTTATGTATACTCTCGTTGTAGGCGGCGAAGCATCTCGCGAACTTCTTCCTTCGAAATCCCAAGCCGTTTCGCTTCACTCACTAATTGCACCCATTCCACATCTACCTGCTTGTCCACTCGTGTTTGTGTAACCATCGGCTCTTCCTCCCCTACGTCAGGCAATCCAGCCACCGTAGCGCAATGAACGCTTTAGGTCTGAGACTTTGCGAGCTTACCTTTCGATAAGTGTGCCTTTGTACTGAGCACGTATTTTGTACCACCCCTGAACGAATTGAGGACATAATCATACGTTTTTCCTAGTGTTACACCAAATATTACCCTATTTTTATAGTTTTTGAACACCTTTTTTCTGAAAATTAACTTTTTAATCGCGCATCTAGTCTATTATACCTAAACAATTCAAAGAAGCCCTAAGGTTGAACACCTAGGGCTTCACTAATCCTTTAAAGCTCCAACTAATGGGACGTGTAATCTCCCTTGCTGGAAAGTACACCTCATACAACCGCTTCTTCGTATCTAAGCGCTTGATCTCCCCTTCTCCGAAGACTGGATGTCTTACTTTGTCCCCAACCGCATAAGCCGCTCCACTCGATTGTGGTCCATCGATTTGCTTAGACATCCGGATGACCTCTTTAGCCTCAGCAATTAGCTCTTCTTCCAAATCCCCAATGCGACGATACAACTCTTCATTAATCTCGAACAAGAAGCGAGAAGGGTATTTCTTCTGACCGCGTCCGATATAGCCTTCTGATTCAGTTATATATAGCTCTTTCTCTGCACGCGTCATCGCTACATAGGCAAGGCGACGCTCTTCTTCAAGGGCATATTCCTTCCGATCACGTAAGGAGCGTTCGTTTGGAAAGACGCCTTCTGTCATGCCAACTAGGAAGACGTAAGGATACTCTAGCCCTTTTGCGGTATGAACAGTCATTAATTTAACCGAATCCTTCTGGTCTTCTCGGTCATTCTCCGTATAGAGAGTAATCATTTGCAAGTAATACTCTAAGGTGATCTTCTCTCCATAGGATTGTTCATATTGGACGACTGAATGTTTAAGTTCCATAAGATTGTCCAACCGCTCTTGGTCCCCATCTTCACGAATATACGTTTCATAACCTGTCGCATCGAGGACTTCCTGCAGCAAGTCACTAACAGATAGTTCGTCCTTCTTCGTTTTCACTTCTTCGATTGCTTCAATGAACTCAACCGCTTTCGTTCTTGCCAGTTTCTCATGATGAATATAAGTCTGCAACGTTTCATATAGCGTCTGGTCGTCCCGTTCGGCCATTTCACGAAGAAATTCCATTCGCTTCTTTCCCATTTGCCGCCTAGGTTCGTTCACAATGCGAGCAAAGGATAAATCATCTCCGAAGGTAATCATTCTTAAATGAGCAAGGGCATCCTTAATTTCTTTCCGCTCGAAGAATTTAAACCCTCCATAGATGACGTAATCCATGTTCTCATGAATCAACTGCTGTTCAATGAAGCGGGATTGATAATTCGAGCGATAAAGAACAGCAATGTCTTGAAGACGCGCCCCACGTGTTCGAAGCGTGTTCATCTGCGTTGTAATCCATTTCGCTTCATCTTGCTCATTCTTCGCATGATAGTGAATGGCTTTAAGTCCTCCACTGTTCTCTGTAAACATAGACTTTTCCACTCTCATCTTATTGTGTTGAATAAGGTCATTTCCGACAGACAAAATCTCTGGAGTGGAGCGGTAATTCTGGTTAAGGAAAATGGTCTGGCTATTTGGGAACCATTGGTCAAACTGAACGATGTATTTCGGGTCAGCCCCACGCCACTCATAAATCGTCTGGTCAGGGTCTCCTACAACAAATAGATTACCGTGGTAGTTACTGAGCATCTTAACGAGCTGGAATTGCTTGCCGTTACTGTCCTGGAACTCATCCACTTGAATATAGTGAAGTCGTTCCTGCCATTTCGCCAATACCTTCTCATACTCTTTAAATAGTACGAATGTGAAATTGATTAGGTCATCAAAGTCAAGCCCATACACTCGTCTTTGCTTCTTTAAATAGAGCTTGATAATCTTCCGTTCTTCATCATTTATGCCAGACACATCAACGGCTCTTTCCCGGTCAATTAACTCATACACATACTGCTCGTCTGCCTTCATTTCTCCAATCTTCTTAAGGACGGTGTTAAAACTTCGGTCGTTTACCTTTAACCCAAGCTCTTCATAGATTTCACGTAAGATTGTTTTCTGGTCTTCCGTATCTAGAATAAGAAAATTCTTAGGGTAGAACAGATGATGAATATCTTCTCGCAGCACCCGAACGCAAAATCCATGATAGGTAGAGATATAGCCGGTATCTCGCTCTCCCCCAATAAGTTTCTTAACGCGTCTCCTCATCTCTTGTGCAGACTTGTTCGTAAACGTGACGCACAACAGGTTCGATGGCTCAATGCCAAGATACTCAACCAAATAGGCATACCGATGAGTTAAAGCCCTCGTCTTTCCAGAGCCAGCCCCTGCAATCACACGGACTGCTCCCTCTGTTGTCTCTACAGCCAACCTCTGCATCTCATTTAACCCACCCAATATGGGATCATTATGTTGATACATCATTTACCTCCGAATTCGAACATGTGTTTGTCTTTAGTTTATCACAGGTTGATGGATGGAGCGAATGGAACCTTCCACCATTTGTCCGTTACGACGCGTCATGAGCGTATCGATTCGCTTTCTTCTCTTTTATGAATTCATACAATCCTGCACATCCAATCGCAAGTGGTCCGATTCCTAATAATAACGTAAGAACCCCCCACCAAAATCCGGTGTACATCCCTTGTAAGCATAAGCTGAATATTCCTGAAGCTACTAGATAAATAGATGCGAGTCCTTTGTGGTACATGAGATCTCTCCTTAGATTGTATAGGTATGCCTAGGTCAAGCATGTAGCAAATGCTTGAGCCTAGTTAATTGGTGAATCCTTAGAATCGCATAAACTGAATAATTCCCATAAAGGTTGACATAGTCGAGTATCACTTGTGTTGATAGTCTTTGAATCCTTTGGTACACCTAAGGATTTGTGTTATCTCCTGTTCTTTTCATAGGAATAGGTCCGTTCTAAGATTAGGCGGGGGTGATGGGGGACTGCGAGACTCCCATGGGAGCAAGAGCCTAGGGGAGGCCCCGCAGGGAGTGCAACGACTGAGGAGACTTCCCAGCTCCCCATAGGAAAGCGAGTAGTCCCCCACCATCCCCACACCCTTGTACATTGACGGACCAAGCCAATTTGGAGCTATGTAAAAAAGGCCTTGGGAGATCCCAAAGCCTTTTACTTAACGTTCAATCAGTCAAAGTCAATGGCCCATTCACCATTACGGAAAACAGGTACAGTTGACCCATCTGCTAGTTCACCATCAATAGCTAAATCAGCAGAGCCCATCATGAAGTCAACGTGAACAAGACTGTTGTTTACCCCATTCTTGTCCAACTGCTCATCATCCATATCCGCTCCACCTTTAATCGTACTTGGGTACCCTTTCCCAAGCGCAAGGTGACACGATGCGTTCTCATCATAAAGCGTGTTGTAGAAGATTACACCACTTTGGGAGATTGGTGAGCTATGAGGTACAATAGCCAGTTCCCCTAATCGGCGTGCGCCTTCATCCATGTCCAATAGATTTTGCAAAGCTTCTTCTCCTTGTTCTGCGGAGAAATCTACGACCTTGCCGTTCTCAAATGTGAAGGAGAAGTTGTCGATTAAGTTGCCGCCGTAGCTTAATGGCTTCTTACTTGCGACGGTTCCATTAACTCCGTATTTATGTGGAACTGTGAATACTTCTTCTGTTGGGATATTTGGATTGAACGTTTGTCCCTTCGTCGTCTCAGAGGAACCGCCTTTCCAAATGTGTCCTTCTGGCAATTCAACTTCCAAGTTCGTACCTTCAGATTTATAGATTAATTTCTTGAACTGTTTCTTGTTCATAAAGGCGCGTGCTTGTGCGAGTACATCGTTGTGCTCGTTCCACGCTTCAATTGGGTCTTCCTTCGCTACACGGGTGATTGTAAAGATTTGCTCCCACAGCTTAGCAACCGCTTCCTCTTTAGAAGATTCCGGGAATACTTTTTGCGCCCATTCTTCATTAGGAATCGCGACGATGGACCATGGAATATGGTCGTTCATTGTATACTGACGGAATTCCTTCATCGCTTCTGCAGATGCTTTATTAGCAACTTGAATACGCTTTGCTTCAATCCCGTTCAGCAAGTCTGGATTCTCAGCACGAATGGATAGCACAGCAGCTCCACCTTTAGCAAAGGAATTGAGCTTGTCCACTTGCCACTGCGGAACCTCCTCCAACTCTTCCATTGGAGCATGTTCAAATTTCATACGACGGAGCGCATCATCCGTCCAATTGACATGTACGTTCTTCGCACCGCGTTCATAAGCTTTCTTCGCAACAATACGTGCGAACTCTGCACCGTCTACAGGGGCATTGAGCATAAGAGCTTGACCTTCTTGAAGATTGACACCTGTTTCAATTGCTAAATCTGCATATTTTTCTAAATGAGTTGTATGAGACATACGTTGTTCCTCCTTTATCTTATTGGTACTTACCTCCTACTATAGCAAAATGAGGAGAGTCTTGTAAGCGTTCCACCTTCCATGATTTGCTTTTGCCCTTTTCCATCCAATATTCATCCTGATTTTCCATGTATACCTTTTTCTGTTTACTCCAAACTATCCTTGTAAAGTTTACTAAAAGGAGCGAATGTAGTGAAGAAGAACGAGCATGAGCACGGGACGCATGTAGAGGGTGCTGGGGGCGAAATGGACCAGCGTTTTACAGAAGGAGAAAGCGAAGAAACATTAACAACGAGTCAAGGTCATCCTGTTCGGAATAACCAACAAACACGTACAGTTGGCAAGCGTGGACCTGCAACGCTTGAAAACTATGAGTTCATCGAGAAAATCTCTCATTTCGACCGGGAGCGTGTGCCAGAGCGCGTTGTTCACGCACGAGGAACTGGAGCTCATGGCTACTTTGAGACGTATGGAAAAGCAGGTGATGAGCCAGTTGAGAACTATACACGTGCTAAAGTCTTCTCAGGTGAGGGCAAAAAGACGCCTGTTCTTGTCCGCTTCTCAACGGTCATTCATGGAAAGGACTCTCCCGAGACATTACGCGATCCTCGAGGGTTTGCAGTCAAGTTCTATACAGAAGATGGAAACTGGGATTTGGTCGGCAATAACCTGAAAGTGTTCTTCATCCGTGATGCCATTAAGTTTCCGGATTTGATCCATGCGCTGAAGCCAGACCCGGTGACGAATATTCAGGACAACCGTCGCATATTCGATTTTATGAGTCATACGCCGGAAGCTATGCATATGCTGACGTTCCTTTATTCTCCTTGGGGAATTCCGGCCAATTATCGACTTATGCAAGGGTCAGGTGTGAATACGTATAAATGGGTGAACGAGCACGGCGATGCTTGGCTCGTTAAATATCACTGGGAACCTGTTCAAGGGATTAAGAACTTGACCCAAGAAGAAGCAGACGAACTACAAGGGAAGAATTTCAGCCACGCGACGCAAGATTTGTATGAGTCCATCGAGGAAGGAAATTATCCCGAGTGGGAGCTTTGTGTGCAGTTAATGGAAGATGGCGAGCATAAAGAACTTGATTTCGATCCGTTGGATGATACGAAGCTGTGGCCTGAAGAGCAGTTCCCGTTCTTGAAAGTTGGCAGAATGGTCCTGAATAAAAATCCAGAAAACCACTTTGCAGAAATTGAACAAGCTGCATTTGGTACTGGAGTCCTTGTGGATGGTATGGATTTCTCGGATGACAAGATGTTACAAGGGCGTACGTTCTCTTATTCAGACACCCAACGCTACCGAATTGGGGCTAACTATTTGCAGCTGCCAACGAACTCACCGAAGAAACATGTAGCGACGAATCAGCGCGATGGAAATATGACATACCACGTAGATCAAGGACCGAATCAGAATCCGCACGTTAACTATGAGCCTTCTTCTTACAATGGACTTGAAGAGTCAGAGCAAGTTGTAGACTACCACCAACCTTACGTAGAAGGTAAGCTACAACGCTCAGAAATTGACCGAACAAACGATTATAAACAAGCGGGTGAACGTTACCGAACCTTTGAGGACTGGGAGCGGAACGACTTGATCACTAATTTAGTAAACTCCTTGAAACCTTGTACTCCGGAAATTCAGCACAAAATGGTTGAGATGTTCTGGAAGTGTGACGCGGACTACGGACGACGTGTTGGCGAAGGGCTCGGAATGAAATTCAAGGAAGATGGTACTGTCGATACGGAGTTTGCTGCTGAAATTACCCCGACGAAAGGGAAGCTCCCTGGTTCTGTTGGTTCTCCAGCTGGTAAAACGGAAGCAGCCGATGCTGTTCAAGAAGCAGAGGATAAAGGACACGACGCCAAGCCTTATTAAAATGTTGAACCTAAGATTTTGGAAAGTATAGGTCGTATTTCGGAAATGTTCGAGAACAATTCAGAAGCAGACCTCCTTACTTCGGATAGAATGAATTGAGTTTCGGAACACACCCAACACGCCTCTCTCCACCACTATCCAATACGTAAACCGAGGGAACTCTTACACCACAAGAGTTCCCTCGGTTTTTGCTGTTTCACACAAACGATAACCTCTTTTTCTTTAAAATAGTTATAAATAAGTATTGACTATAATTTATATTAGATTATAATAATTATTGTTAACAACGCGCTATTGCGCCTTTATTACTCTTCAATCGAACAAGATTTATATAGAAGTCATACTAATTATTTTAAAGGAGAATGCTCAATGAATCCCTATTTAACAACGAATCAAGGTGTACCTGTACATAACAACCAGGAATCTCGCACCGCTGGACAACGTGGTCCCACTCTAATCGAGGATTATCACTTAATTGAGAAGATTGCACACTTCGATCGTGAACGCATTCCAGAACGTGTGGTACACGCACGTGGGTCAGGTGCTTATGGAACGTTTACGCTTCATAACTCGATGAGAAAATATACGAAAGCTGGCTTCCTTCAAGAAGAAGGAAAGCAAACCAAAGTATTCGTCCGCTTCTCAACAGTCATCCATCCGAAAGGTTCACCAGAAACAGCACGTGACCCTCGAGGATTTGCCGTTAAGTTCTACACAGAAGAAGGAAATTATGACATCGTAGGGAACCACCTTCCCGTATTCTTCATCCGTGATGCGATTAAATTCCCAGATATGGTTCATTCCTTAAAGCCTGCACCTGACACGAACATTCAGGACCCTAATCGGTACTGGGACTTTATGACACTTTCACCAGAGTCAACACACATGATGACTTGGTTATTCTCAGATTACGGAATCCCTGCAAACTACCGCCAGATGGAGGGATTCGGCGTACACACGTTCAAATGGGTAAACCACTACGGCAACGTAACTTACGTGAAGTACCATTGGAAGCCTAAGCAAGGTGTTCGCAACTTAAGCGCTGACGAAGCTGCCGAGGTACAAAAACATGATTTCAATCATGCTACACGTGACCTATACGACCATATTGAAAATGGCAATTACCCAGAATGGGACCTTTATGTTCAAATGATGAACCCTGCTGATTATGACGAGCTATCCTACGATCCATTAGACCCAACAAAGGTATGGAATGAGGATGATTATCCACTAATAAAAGTAGGTACGATGGAATTGAACGAAAACCCGGACAACTTTTTCGCACACACAGAACAAGCAGCCTTTTCTCCAAGCGCCACCGTTCCTGGGATTGAGCCGTCTGAAGATAAACTCTTGCAGGGACGTCTATTCTCATACCCAGACACCCAACGTTACCGACTGGGTGCGAACTATACGCAGCTACCTGTAAACTGCCCATTTGCACAAGTGTCGAACAACCAGCGTGATGGTTCTATGCAGTTCAATCAACAAACGTCTCCAGTAAACTACGAACCAAATCGCTATGAGAACGAGCCGAAAGAAGCAAAAGATGAGCAGTACAGCATAAGTGAAACTCCGCTTGAAGGATATGCCACGAAGAAGAAAATTGAGAAGGCGAACGACTTTACACAAGCTGGTGAGCGTTACCGCAGTTTCACGAAGGAAGAGCAAGATAACCTGATTGCCAATATCGTAAATGACCTACAAGGAGTTGATGAGAAGACGGTTCTTCTTGCCATTTGCAACTTCTACCGCGCAGACGAAACCTATGGAACTCGACTTGCTGAGGCGTTAAACGTAGATATCACACCTTATGTAGGTGGATTGAAGTAAAACAACTTGAGGTGACATTCTATGGCTAAGAAAATGAAAGGTCTGCTCGTGATGGCGTACGGTACGCCCTATCACGAGGATGACCTCATTCCCTACTACACGCACATTCGTAAAGGACGCGTGCCTACAGATGAGATGATTGAAGATTTGCGAAGTCGTTATGAGGCAATTGGAGGCATTTCTCCACTTGCACGAATAACCAATGAGCAAGCAGAAGCACTCCTAAACAAACTGAACGAAACAGAAGACGATTACGAATATAAGCTCTATCTAGGTCTGAAGCACATCGCCCCCTTTGTAGAGGATGCCGTGGCGCAAATGAAGGAAGACGGCATTGAGGAAGCTGTTAGTATCGTACTAGCCCCGCATTATTCTACGTTCAGTATCAAGAGTTATAATGGGCGTGCGCAGGCTGAAACAACGCGTATTAACGGACCACGAATTACGTCTGTTGAGAGTTGGTACGATGCGCCTTTATTTATTCAATATTGGAGTCAGCACCTTGAGCACGCTTATAAACGGAAGACAGAAAGAGAACAACAACAGACGATTGTAATCTTCTCAGCGCATAGCCTGCCTGAGAAAATACTTAAGCACGGAGACCCCTATCAAGAGCAACTTGAGACGACAGCTCGATTGATGGCGGAAGCAGCTTCCATCCCAAATTACACAATCGGTTGGCAAAGTGAAGGAAATACGGGAGAACCATGGCTCGGACCTGATGTGCAAGATTTAACGGAAGACCTCTATGAACAAGGATATCGTCACTTTATCTATGCACCAGTCGGCTTTGTGTCGGATCATCTAGAGGTGCTTTACGACAACGATTATGAATGTAAAGTCGTAACAGACCGTCTTGGTGCCACATACGAACGTCCCCCTATGCCCAACACAGATCCTTTATTTATTGCTATGCTTTCAGACGTTGTGCTCCAAACGCAAGCAAGAGGGAATGACTCATGAAGAAACCCATCTGTCCCATTTGTTCTCATCCAATACTCAAACTCAAGCATACAGCTCGGTGTCAGTGCGGTTCTAGACTGATTCCCGCAAGAAAGTCCGCCTCATAATTGGGGCGGACTTTCTTATTTATAAGTGCATATACAGTTAATGTCCATGTTGGGTGCGTAGTGTTGGTTTCTTATCGTGCAACAGTTGGTGTACGTAAGGAATTACCCAACGGTCGAGACCGTATTTCCCTGCGTTCCATCCTGCGATTAATAGGAATATTGTAAGCAGAACCATCTGTGGATTTGTGCTCGTTGTACCACTAAACAGGAAAGCGAAATTCATGGTGATGCCCATAAGAGCAGAGAAAGTTGTAAATACGCCAAGTATAAGTGCTAAACCAACTAGGACTTCTCCCCACATGACAAGGAAGGTGAAGAAATTCGCGTTGGGAATTGCGACACTCTCCAAGAAACCAGCCCACCATCCTTGAACAGCTGGGTGTTCACCAGTTGCTTTCCCTACGGCTCCTTGTAGGAATCCTCCTGCATTAAAGCCTCCGCCTATCTTACTTATGCCTGCAGTTAACCACGTGTACCCTAAGTACACACGAATCACTGTCCACAATACAGCTGCTACTTTACTTTCACGAATCCATTGAACCATCATTCTCCTCACTCCCTTTTGTGAAGTAATTCACATGAATGGATGTAGAAACTTGATGTCTTTCTCTACATTTAGTTTAGCATGATTTCCACTGAATATAGTCCCTTTCAGAACGTGTTCACGAAGCGTTCACAGCATTATGAACACTTTCGCAACAGGCGCAATGGAAGGTTTCATTTCAGTACAGATTCTAAAACGAAATAGGGAGCATAGTGTACTAGTGAATGGGTTGTCCTATTTCCCATATTGAGGAGGGATCATATGAAGCCTACTGATTCACTTGTAGAAGTACGTCCTCACGTCTACGTATCGAAGCATGACCCTGGGTATTATCGGAAAGTGGTGCATTACCATCCATTAAGTGCAGATGCACACTATGAATATGCGCTCTACCTCTTTAAAGAAGGACAGGTGAATAGCGGATTTCGTCATATGAAGATGGCTTCTTCCTTACATCATAGACAAGCTACTCACTGGGTTAATCAGCAGAGAACTTCTTCACTTCCTCCCACACCACCTAAGAAGTTCCCATGGTTGCTCACATGCCTTCTCCTTCTGGCACTACTCGCCTTTCTAGTTGCCGCAGGATTACTCGCTCTTTCAACTATCCAATGGTTTGATTCAAGACACACCGTCTCACATGTTACCTCGGAATCGGTCTTTGAACGTCATGCATCCACTGAGCTTGAGGCCATCTCCCCTCATCCGAGACCAATGGGTACACCTACAGAGGCCGATGTGCTGCCGGTATTGATGGTGCAAAATGCTGCAGAACGTTACGAGCAGATGCATGGCGCGTATCCTTCTACAGACCAACTTATTGGAGATTTCCCAAACAACCATCTTTCCTTTCTCCCTTCAGGAACAGCTTATACGTTGAGCGACCAAGGGTATGACCTTTCCTCTTCACCCGCTGTGTTGCCACGCAGTCTCACGCAAAGTGATTTGTTAGAGCTCCATTATTATCCGACTCCGAATGTAGTAACGCTAGAGCGGGGTGGGGAGGTGCTCGTGACGTATCCTGTTGCAAGCGGACCAAAGCCTCCACCTACATCAACTGTACTCACCCGTGTTGTAGAACCTTTAGGTAGTAACGGTGCGTACGGCTCAAAGGCGTTGGCTTTAGAAGATGGGTACGCCATACACGGTACGAATGACCCTTCTTCAATCGGATCTTATGAAACGGGCGGTTGTCTTCGCATGCATGACGCTGACATTGACAATTTGTTCAGCTATGTGGCCATTGGCACTCCCTTCATCTCAGAGCCTGAAGGACTTACACCACCCTACGCAACGTTCGGTAAATCTCTCCCAACACTTGCAGAAAGTGACCAACAGAGTAAGCAAGAGAAATCCGAACTCTCCTTCTCATGGAAACATTAAACTTCCTCACCATTCCTTGTGTAGGAGAGGGAGTTTTTTTGTGATGGATAACAAGATTAGAAGCGCGGTTATTGACGAATACTGTATAAGACGTCTATAGTGAATGTGTTAAAATTATGTCTGTATTGCAGTAATAAATAGAGAATCGCTCGTTTCTTTGGCTATATATCTCGAATATGAGATTTATTACCTATTGTATTCAAGGAGGATGACGAATGGACCAAGTAATGCTTGATACCATGCACAAACGTAACGGTACGAAAGAATTTGATAAAGAAACAACAATCACGAAAGAAGAGCTGAACGCAATTCTTCAGGATGCGATGACCGCTCCTTCTTCCTTTAATCTACAACACTGGAATTTCATCGTCTTCCATAGCGATGAAGCCAAGCAAGACTTGTTGCCAATTGCATTTAACCAAGAGAAAGTGACTGACTCAGCAGCGACGATTGCTGTCCTAGCCGACCTTGAAGCGAATCGCAATGTGGATGTGGCGTTTGATGAGTTGGTTGACTCTGGCGCAATCACATCAGAAGTGAAACAAGGTGTGGCCAATGCAGTAGAGAACTTCTATCAAAATCCTGCTGCAGCACGTGACACAGCGTTTCTAAACGCAGGTCTAGTGAGTATGCAAATCATGCTTGCCGCCGAAGCTCGTGATTACGATACAATCGCAATGGGTGGCTTTAACGGCAAAGCGTTCAAAGAGGCATATGACGTGAGCGACCGCTTTGAACCTGTGATGCTAATTTCAATCGGGAAAGAGGCGTGGACACCAGCCAAAACACCACGCCTTGCAGTAGAAGACGTAACAACTTGGAAATAAGTAAAGAAGCGCTGAGGAGATTCCTCAGCGCTTCTCTTATGCTTGAATGATTCGGCTTGCAAATGGCTCTAACGTTTCTTGTTGGAACGGCTTGAATTGATCCGTGTGGTTCATAACGAAATAATACGTCTCTTCTCCAACACTGCGCTTGTACGCCTCAACGCCCTTCTCTGTATCTACATGGACTAACTGATGATCGTGAATAATATCTTCAACAATGGCATTCATCGCATCGTCATTTAGCCCGCCACCGATATAATACGCAACGCCTTCTCCATAAGCATTCTTCGTAACAGCTGCGTACTCCTTGTAGAAATAATCTGTGTAGCTGAACAACGGCTCTGCAGTGTTC
The DNA here is from genome assembly GCF_000425205.1 of Pontibacillus halophilus JSM 076056 = DSM 19796. Taxonomy (GTDB): domain Bacteria; phylum Bacillota; class Bacilli; order Bacillales; family BH030062; genus Pontibacillus_A; species Pontibacillus_A halophilus. Next base: position 82,879 of record NZ_AULI01000001.1, read on the forward strand.
ACTTTAATTAAATCACGCCACATATTCATCGTAGCTGGGACTTGTTCAAATGCCCCACTGCCTTGCAGGGTAACAGTCGGCTCTTCCGTGAGTGATTCAATTTCTTCAACGCGAATCCCAGTTAAATCAGCGACAGGTCCTGGTAGATCACGTTTAAAGTGAATCGTATTATCTTTATCCTTCAACCCTGTACGGAAACTGAATAGTACCGTTCCTCCACGCTCTGTAAATTCACGAAGTCGCTTAGCAAATGGTTCATCCATCAGCTGCATAACCGGAACGACCACTACTTTATAGGAGGAGAAGTCACGGTCGTATGGCAATACGTCCATCGCAACGTTACGATCATAAAATGGGCGATACAAGCGCACCATTTCATCATGAAAGTCAAAGTCCTTGCTCTGAATTTGTCCTTCCCACGCCCAAATGTTGTCGTAATCGTACAAGACGGCGACATCCGCATGAATTGGGCTATCAAGGACATGCTCATAAGAAGACATATCTTCAAACACTTCCTGTGCTTCTTGATACTTCCTACCGTAGCGGCCGTCGTGGTCAACGACGCCATAACAGAACTGCTCCGCCCCGTGCGTCATGCCACGCCAGCGGAAGAACAGCATATTTGAACAACCATGAGCGAACGCTTGGTACGCCCACATTTTCGCCTCATTCGGACGTGGTAAGTAGCCAATGACATCATGACCTTGTGCTCCTATTAGCTCCTCAACAATCCAGAAGTTTTGTTGCTTCAACCCCCGGTTAAAGTCAAGCGCAAGGGCGGTTGCTTCAGGCGGTACCGGCTTCTCAAGACCACCCCACACTGGATAGTTGTCATATGAAACAAAATCCATCGTACGAACATTCTCCGCATGGTCGAACTGCTTGCCAAAGAAACCACCGGACACGTTCGTCGTAATTGTCTGGTGATCTCCTTTATACTGACGAACCGCTTCAACCATTTCATGGGCGAATCGATTAACAGAATCAGAACGGAAGCGTGCCCAGTCAAGCTTTAAGGATGGGCTATGTGTCGTAATGGTCGGGGTAGGCATTGGAATCTCTTTGAAATCGTTGTACGTCTGCCCCCAGAAGATTGTTCCATAACGTTCGTTCAGTTCATCAATGGTTCCATATTTAGCTTCAAGGAACGTCTGAAATTTGGCATGACATTGCTCACAGAAGCAACGGTCGCTTCCTTCGTGCCCAAATTCATTGTCAATCTGCCATACTACGACGTGCTCACGGTTCGCGTACTGCTGGGTGACTTTCTCAGTAATACGGCGTGCATATGTACGGTATACATCTGAATTAAAGCAATATTGACGACGACCGCCGAACGCGCGCTCGTTGCCATACTCGTCCTTTGATAAGATAGAAGGATATTTGCTTGCTAGCCAAGCAGGGAAAGTCGCAGTCGGAGTTCCGAACATGACAGATAAGCCTTTCTTCTCCAATTGTTCGATTACGCCGTCAAAGAAAGAGAAGTCGAATTGCCCTTCTTGTGGCTCCATCTTGTGCCATGCAAATTCCCCGATACGAACCATATTGCTCCCCAGTTGTTTAATGCCTTCCATATCTTCTTCCATGACCGCTTCTGGCCAGTGCTCTGGATAATAATCCACTCCGAAATAACTCATGATTCTCCTCCGATCTCCATTGTAAATGTCCATGTATATGTCCCATTAGCCGGGATGTAGCTTGCTTTCCCAATTTTATGTGCGACATAGACGTCATCATAAACGCCTGTGCACGGTTCAAGAGCAAAGTTGTAATCTCCTCGATACCCTCCATGCGTCTTCCACACTCCGAGGTATGGAACTTTGTCCTTCTCGAAGGTGTACGTTAGCGTCGCATCGAGATCCCCTTGAATAACCCGACACCATCCTTCTGTTAACGGTTCTGTGAAATAAAACTTCTCAACATTGTTCGCCTGTTTGTCTTCCATGCGAGACAAATCGATTACGTTTCCACTCTTCTCAGAATACGTCTTCGGAAATCGATGACGTCGTCCCCACTCTCCTAAGTGCTGAGAAGCATGTTCCACATTCATAACTTCAGTCATCCCTTTCGGCACTTCGAAAGTCGTGGATGGATTCATGTTCAAGAGCGCATGAGGTGTCCAGATAAATGGAAAAGGCTCATTTGAGTGATTGATGGCTTCATATGAAAACTCGAGTGCTTTCCCATTCAATCGCACCGTTTTCCTAAGTTCATATGGGAAACGCGGAGATGCGACCGTAAATGCTAAGTAATCATCTCCTGCTTCCGCGTCCCATGGCATAGCCCATACTTCACCATGGTCAGGGATACTTCCTTCTACAGTTGGATGTGGACCTTGATCAATCCCTGGGAACATATCGTCACTTCCACTTGAATCATAATCTGAGAAGGGAGCCCCGTATGGAGGGGCAAGCAACGTATCCTCATTCGACTGGAACAGCCATTCATAGTCATGCGTTACATCGTATAAGCTCGCAAGCTTAGAACCATAAGTAGGAAGAAATGTACAGCGCACGTACTCATTCTTAAGTTCAATACTTGGAATCCCTTTGTATGTTCCGCGCTTCACCTCTACCCCTCCAACCTGGTCGTAGTCCTCCATTAAAGGTTGTTCTGTTCTGTATAGGCTCGTTCCGTCCATTCCCATCACATCTTCACTCCTCTCATGTCATTCACGCTTCGTGAAACGCTAATGATTTGACCCCATCGCCAATTTCCACTACATAGAAATCTGGCCGGATCCCTGTTTCCTCTTCATATTCTCGTCCCACTACTTCCATAAACGATTGAATGTCATTCGTGCGCACAAGATTAACGGTACATCCTCCAAATCCAGCCCCTGTCATGCGAGCCCCTACAGCACCAGCTCTTTGCGCTGCTGAAACGAGCGCATCTAACTCATGCCCCGTCACTTCATAGTCCTCACGTAGTGAGCGATGGGAGTCATTCATCAAATTCCCAAAGGCAGTTAGATCTCCGCTTGCCAAGACACGTGCTGCTTCTTTCGTTCGTTCGTGTTCATAGACGACGTGACGAACCCGCTTTCGGTCTACGTCATTCCCAATCTCATCTTTCCATTGTTCAAAGTCACTAGGGGAAATCTCACATAAGTTGTGGAGCGTATGATTCTGTTGCAAATCCGTCAGTGCCCGCTCACATTCTTTGCGTCGTTCATTGTATTTTGAATCCGCCAACCCTCTTCGTTTGTTCGTATTTGCAATAATAAGTGAATGGTCTGCTAACTGAAGAGGGCTATATGAATAATCGAGTGAGTCACAGTCGAGTAAGATTGCATGCTCCTTACGCCCCATTGCAACAGCGAATTGGTCCATAATGCCACAGTTTACACCAACGAACTCATTCTCAGCACGTTGCGCAAGTATGGCAAGTTCTTTGCCGTCGATGGAAAGGTTAAACAGCGCATTCATTGCAGCTCCTGTCACCACTTCAATTGAAGCAGATGAAGATAAGCCAGCCCCATTCGGAATATCTCCATAAAAGAGAATGTCTACCCCATTCGTCATGCAATACCCACTCTTTAGTAACGTGGAAATCATCCCAATCGGGTAATTCGCCCAATCTTGTTCTTCTTTATACTGCAAGTCAGCGAGATCAGCTTGAATAACTCCTTGCTCCTTAAAGTTCATCGAATATAGCCGGAGAAGGCCGTCCTCTCGCCTACGTGCCATCGCGTATGTCCCAACATCCAGCGCACATGGAAACACGTAGCCTCCATTATAATCAATGTGCTCCCCAATTAAGTTCACTCGCCCAGGTGCAAAGAACAGCTCCCCCTCGCCATTGCCAAACACTTGTGCAAACGCTTGTTGCAACGCTTCCATCCTACCATCCCCTCCATACTATCCCTTCTTGATGTAGTATAACTGCGAATCGAAATCGAGAGATTCACCCTGCCCACTCGTTTCCAGTCGCTCCGTTTCACTGCGTAGCGGCAGCCCTACATACATCAACTCATCTCCATAATACTCCCCTACTTCTCCTTCAATGTGATACGTTGCGTCAGGGTCAAGTCCCCGCAGGCGCAGCTGTTTGAAGCCTTGATTTGGCCGTGATAGCGTCTGATAATACCCAACAAGCGCTTCGTCTCCTTGTGGTGAAACTACCATCCAACTCGTCACATTGCCATCTCCTTCAAACGGACTGATCAACCGTAGGAAACGCCCATTCTGAATCAACGACCTATGCTCTTTGTAAAAGTCAATTTGCTGCTTTACTTCACGTTTCTCCTCAACAGACATCCTCGTCACATCCAGCTCATAACCGAACATGCCAAAGTAGGCGACATTCGCTCGCGTTTCAAGGCTTGTGTTGCGTTTCACCTGGTGGTTCGGGACAGCGGACACATGGGCGCCCATACTGCTGAGAGGATAGACGAGCGATGTTCCGTATTGAATCGATAATCGCTCAATCGCATCGGTGTTGTCACTCGTCCAACCTTGAGGAGCATAATAGAGCATACCTGGGTCAAATCGAGCCCCTCCGCTCGCACATGACTCAAATAACACATGTGGGAACGTTTCCGTAAGCCGCTCATATAGCTCATACACCCCAAGCAGATAGCGGTGTGGTACTTCTGCCTGGCGGTCGTTTGCTAAACTGAGCGAGCCGACTTCGGTCATCGTTCGATTCATATCCCATTTCACATACGTAATCGGAGCTTCTGAAAGAACCTGACTCATCGCAGTAAACATGTAATCGACTACTTCTTGACGGCTATAATCAAGTACATATTGATTTCTCCCATGGGACAAGCGTCGATTCGGAACTTGAATGAGCCAGTCCGGATGCTCCTCGTATAGGCTACTTTCCTTTGAAACCATTTCAGGCTCAAACCATAATCCGAATCCCATCCCAAGCTCTGTAATTCGATCAGCAAGATGACGGATGCCGTTCGGAAGCTTGGCTCTGTCAACGACCCAATCACCAAGAGACGTGGTATCATCATTCCGCTTTCCGAACCAACCATCATCGAGCACAAATAACTCTACCCCTACTTCTTTCGCTTCACGAGCTAACTCCACGACTTTCTCCTCTGTGAAATCAAAATACGTCGCTTCCCAATTGTTGATTAATACAGGACGGATACGATCTCGCCATTGTCCTCTCGCAAGACGTGTGCGGTACAGCTCATGAAACGTGTCGCTCATTTGGGACAACCCTTCATCTGAATACGCCATAACTACTTCTGGCGTTTGGAACGATTCGCCCGGTTCAAGCTTCCACTCAAAATCGAAAGGATTGATACCTAAAGAGACGCGCGCACAATCGTAGTGGTCCACTTCGACTTGAGCTTGGAAGTTGCCACTATACACAAGACTGAACCCAAACACCTCTCCTGTCGTTTCAGTCGCATCAGGACGCTTCAGTGCGAGAAATGGATTCTGCTGATTGCTGCTCGTTCCACGTGTGCTCGAGATTCCTTGCAAGCCAGGCACTAAAGGACGAGTGTAGAGATGTCGTTCTCGAATCCATGCGCCTGAGAGCTGGAGCAACTCGAAATTTCGATCCGCTAAATCAACGGAACAACTTAACGCACGTTGTAGACGAAGCGGCGCATCCGCCTCTGAATGAACACGGGCCGAGCGTACAATTACATCTCGTTCGTGATACACCGTATAAGCGAGTTCAACCATAAGACCAGCCGTCGCATCAGCCAGACGAAGGAGTAAGGTCTCTGCCTCACTATCCTCCTCCACATAGGTCGCTGGCAATCCAGATAAAGATGGTTTACCAGCAACGATGGTGTAACCGACATACTCAAGATCGGTTACCCGACTCCCATCTGGATGCACGACGTGTAGAGCTGGTTCTCGGTAATCAGTCGTCCCGTACGTTGGATATTCCTGCCTAGCCAAATCGAGAGAGAACGTCGAATCTCCTTCATATACGTATGTTGTATTCGGACGTTCTTCCTCTCGTTGCAAATGCTGATAAGAGCGATCTGCTAATCGTTTCCCATAATGAAGATGGCCCAGTTGACCATTTCTCATCACATGAAAGATATAGCTGACCCGGTTCCCTTGCAGATGAAATTGCCTTGTTTCTTCATTAACATAGATTGGCATAAAGCCCCTCCTATTCTTTCACAGAGCCTCCGAGAATACCGGAGATGAATTGCTTTTGTAACAATAAGAAGAAGATCATGATTGGCAATGTGGAGAGCGTCGTCCCCATCATCACTTGGCCATAGTCAATTCGTGACATACCAATTAGACTTGAGAGCGCTACTGGTAAGGTGTACATGTCACCAGATTGAAGCACAACTAAAGGCCATATAAAGTTGTTCCACTGGAACATGAATAAGAAGATCGCAACTGCTGCTAGCGCAGGACGCATAACTGGCAACACAACACGGAAGAAGATATGGAATTCTCCAGCCCCATCAACCCGTGATGCCTCAAGCAGTGAATCCGGTAATGCTTGCATGTTCTGACGCATCAAGAAGATGGCGAATGGATATGCAAGCTGCGGCAAGATAACCGATTGATATTCATTTAGCCAACCTAAATTCCCGAAGATTTGGAACAACGGAATTAACGTAACATGATACGGAATCATAATCGCGACGAGCAGCATAAAGAAGATAGCGTTACGTCCTTTGAACTTAAATTTCGCAAACGCATATCCTGCCCCGCTACAAATGACCAAGCTTAACGCAGTAAACGTTAGTGTAATAAATAAGGAGTTGAACATGACGCGGACAATGCCGACGTTCTCGTTCAAATTCATTAAGTTCTCCCAACCGTGCGTTCCTGGCAGAAAGTTCGGCGGAATATTAAAGACTTCGCCGGATGGATTCGTTGCTCCAACAATCATCCAATAGAACGGACCAATGGAGAAGATGACGCCGATAAACAACAAGATGTACATGATGGTCTTTCGCAATGGACTAGCTGTATTCATCATTTATCCTCCCCTGCTACTTTCATCTGAAGCCATGACAAGACCCCAATAATCAAGACAAGCACATAAGCAATGGCAGAAGCATAGCCAAAGTCAAAGTATTGGAAGCCATTTTGATACAAGTACAGCGTCACTGTTAGCGTTGCATTATTTGGACCTCCATCCGTCAAGATGTACGGCTCATCGAACAATTGCAACGTCCCAATCGTAGACAACACGAATGTGAAGAGGAAGATTGGTTTCAACTGTGGAATCGTAATATAGAAGAATTGGCGAAGCTTACTCGCTCCATCCATTTCGGCTGCTTCGTACAAGGAAGCCGGGATATTCTGTAGGCCAGCTAGGAAGATGACCATGTTATACCCTGTCCAGCGCCATGTAATGACGAGCATAAGCGACACTTTAGACCAGAATGGATCGGTTAACCATCCAACGGGTTCCACGCCTATAAGAGATAACAAGTAATTCACAAGACCATAATTCTCATCCAACAGAATCATAAAGATGATCGATGCCGCTACGAGCGCAGTGATCGCCGGCATAAAATAAGCGATACGGAAGAATGATTTCATTTTAATCAGCTTCGAGTTTAATGCCGTTGCAATAATGACGGCTAAGAATAGCTGAATGGGTACTTGGATTAATAAGATAATAAATGTGTTCCCAAGAGCCTTGTAGAACAGCTTGTCTTGGAACAAGCGAATGTAGTTATCAAACCAGACGAAGGAAAAGTTCCCAGCCTTTCCTTCTTGAAAGCTTAATAGAAAGGAAGAGATAACCGGATAAACAGTGAAGATTAAAAACAGTAAAACCGCCGGTGCGATAAAGATATACGGTGCCGTTCTCGGCGTAATCCACTTCCGTCGCTCCTTTTTCGGCTGTGGATTTGGAGATGTTGACGTTTCTACACTAGAGGTAGCATTTGCATTCGATTGGCTCATGTAGCCGCCCTCCTTCAGGTATTCTAGAATCAAACTTTATTAATCAATTTAATAAAGTGAATAGAAATAGAACAAGGTTCGGCCGTACACCCCCATGGCCGAACCTTGTTCACATCCTTATTCGTTTATTTCACGATCTGTATCATTCGCTAGCGTGTCAGCTGCATTCTGAAGCGCTTCGTCTACGGATTGACCATCAAGTAGAATAGAAGCTTGTGCATCAGACACAAGTTTCAACGCACGGGAATAATCACTCGTATAGTTCGCTACTGGAATGTCTGGTACAACATTTGCAAACGTTTCGTAGATTTGTTGATTGCTAAAGTACTCCACTTCTTGCTTAAAGTACTCGTTCTCATACGCTGATTCTAGTGAAGGGAATATACCTCGTTCTTTAAGTGCAGTCATTTGTGGATCTTCCTCAGTCGTAAAGTATTCTACAAATGCATAAGCTGCATCCTGGTTGTCAGAAGAGCTTGGAATGGCTAGGTCTGAACCGCCTAAGTTCGCAGCACGGTTACCCCCTTCTTCAAACGCCGGCAATTGGAAGACGCCCCATTTCCCATCTAAATCAGGAGCCTGGTCCGTAATCGTTCCGGAGTACCATACGCCAAATGGTACAGTTGCGACTTCACCGTTAACTGTTGCAGAAACAACACCGTTCCATCCATCATTGTTTAGAACTAAGTCAGCCTCATGCATCTCTTTAATTGTTTCAAAGGTACGTTTAGACTCGTCAGAAGTAAGGTCAATATTGCCTTCTTCGTCAAAGTAATAGGCTCCTTGCTGGTTCATCATCATACGATACAACGCATCATCTGCTGCGATGTCGATTGGACCCATTTTCACACCCGTTTTCTCTTTAATCGTCTTACCTGCTTCAATGTAATCATCCCATGTCTCGATCTCTTCAGCGTTCACGCCTGCCTCTTCAAAGATATCCGTACGATAGAAGACTGCCGCTGGACCGATATCCCATGGAGCCGCTAAGTATTCACCGTCTGCATTCTGCGTAACAGAATTCTTATATTCTCCAAACTTATCGCTATGGTCGTCATAACCTCTTTCTGATAGATTTGTTAAACTATCAGGAAATTCACTCATATAGTTCGCTAGACGATCTGACTCGACAAGGACAACGTCTGGAAGACCATTTCCACCTGAAGCAAGCCCTACCGTAAGTTTGTCATAGACGTCTAAACGACCAATATCTTCTACTTTCACATCTACGTCTGGGTATTCTTCTTGGAACCCTTCAACTGCCATCTCCATCGACTGCGCCGCTACATTCCAACCCCATACTGTAATTTCACCAGAAGGTTCTCCACCTTCTCCTCCGCTGTTCTCTGAACTCGATTCATCAGAACAGGCGGCCATAACCCCTACTGAAAGACCTAATGTTAACGCCAATGAAAGCCACTTCTTCATGAATTCATCCCCCTTTGATGATTCCGTTTCGATAAACTTAATAAAATAAATTAATTAACTTACCGTAAATGTACCATAGCCCAACTTAATTTGAAAGCGCTTTTTTATAAGTTTATGCAAAATTTCTGAATAAAGAGGAAAGGGCGTATAAGCGCCCCTCCGACTTTCTAGTTAGGATTGGCAGGACAAGGTTGCATAGTTAGACTTTGATGGAAGACCATTCTCCTTCACCACTTGCTGATACCAGTAAAAACTGTCTTTCTTTACACGCTGAAGTGTTTCATAATCAACATATACAATTCCGAACCGTTTATCGTACCCATATGCCCATTCAAAGTTATCCAAAAACGACCAGAGGTAGTACCCTTTCAAGTTCACACCATCTTGCTCGATTGCTTCTTGCATCGCTTTGAAATGACGGTCCAAATAGCTAATGCGGAAGGAGTCGTCTACTTTCCCCTCATTCACCACATCATCAGCAGCACAGCCATTTTCAGTAATGTAGAGTGGTAGATTGCCATAGCGTTCTTTACACTCTAGTAAACGTTGACGAAGCCCATCAGGATAGACTTCCCATCCCATCGCTGTACGTTCCGCATGCTCCTTCTGAACCTCTCGCCCGTTCCAAAATGGTACCGTATTGTCGTAAGCAATGATGGTACGGAAATAATAGTTAATCCCACAGAAATCAATCCGCTGACTAATCGTATCTAAGTCCCCATCTTGTATAAAATCTAACGGAAACGCCTCTTCGTAGCGGGATTTAATGTCTTCTGGATAAGATCCAAGGAGAACCGGGTCGAAAAACCACTTGTTCAACATCCCGTCGTACAGCTCCGCAGCTTCTTTATCCTTCACATGTTTATTAGCAGGGTAAACGGAAGACGTGGAATACGTAATCCCAATTTCACTTTGGAGACCTAACTCGCGGTGTACCTTGACGGCCATTCCGTGCGATAACAAGAGGTGATGAGAAACCTGAAGCGTGGCCCGTAAGTCCTTCATGCCAGGTGCCATTTCACCAAAGTAATGACCTAGAAAAGCGTGCACAAACGGCTCATTGTGCGTAATCCAGCGAGGAACCAAATCCCCGAAGCGTTCATAGCACGTCTTCGCATAGGTAGCGAACGCATCCGCGGTCTCACGGTTCAACCATCCACCTTTGTCTTGGAGCTTCTGTGGAAGATCCCAGTGAAACAACGTCACAGCTGGCTCAATGCCTGCTTCATGTAACGCCTCAAGGAGGTTTCGATAGAATTGAACTCCTTCTTCATTCACATCACCTGTTCCATTTGGAAAAATGCGCGGCCATGAAATCGAGAAACGATACGTCTTAACCCCTAGTTCTTTCATGAGTGCCACGTCATCTTTGTACAAATGGTAGTGGTCACAAGCAATGTCGCCCGTATCTCCATTTTGGATATTGCCTTCTATATGCGAGAAGCGGTCCCAGATGGACTCTCCGCGTCCACCTTCGTGAACAGCTCCTTCAATTTGGTAAGATGCTGTTGCGACTCCCCATTCAAACCCCTTTGGAAATTGTACAGTCATTCCCCATCACCTCCATGTAGTGTATACGTGAACTATTTCATAAAACGTCCCCCTAGACAACTAATATAAAACAAATGTGTAAACGCTTAACTTCCAGTTCCGTCCATTTTCTTTCGTTTTCTTTGTTTTTTGGACTTTTTTAACTTAATTAAGAAACTTCATCGGCTCCTATGTTAAACTAACTGTAATTTATACGTCGGTAGGAGGTGCACCACATGAGTACACAAATGAGAACAGGTAGTTTCCAACTAATGAAATCCATGAATCGTTCCATTATTTTAAATCTCATACGCGAGAAAGGGCCCATCTCCCGTGCTGAGATTGCTAAAATCACGAAACTGACTCCACCAACCGTAAGCAATATCGTCAAGGAGCTCTTACGGAGTGAATTTGTTATTGAAACTTCACAAGGAACGTCGAAAGGTGGACGGAAGCCAACGTTATTGGACATTAACTCGAACCATTTCTTTATCATTGGAATCGACGTCGGGCATGTGTATGTGAAATTTGTAACGAGTAACCTAGCAGGGGACGTTCTGGAACAAGTTCGATTAAAGCTCGATTCTCACCCCAATAAGCAAACGATGATCAACGTGTTGAAAAGAGGTGTCCACAAATTATTGGAACAAAGTCAACTCCATGTGGACCGTTGCCTCGGGATTGGGGTCGGTATGCACGGGATTGTGGATAACGAGAATGGGATTTCCTTATTCACCCCTGCCTTTAACTTACGAGATATCCCAGTTGCCTCTGTTCTTGAGGACGAATTTCAGCTTATGGTGAAGGTTGAGAATGACGTTCGTGCTATGACGCTCGGCGAAGCTTGGTTCGGAAATGGGGACAAGCAAGAGAATTTCGTCGGGGTCAACGTTGGGTACGGAATTGGTGCTGGTATCATGTACGAAGGACAACTCTTCCACGGAGAAGCGAATATCGCAGGGGAGATTGGTCATATGACAATCGATCTTAATGGACCGAAATGCGATTGTGGAAATTATGGGTGTCTCCAAGCCATTGCAGCTGGACCTGCTATAGCTGAACGAGCTGTCAAAGAGCTTAAATTTGGAGCCTCGTCCCTTCTAACGGACATGTGCGGGGGTGACCTTGATAAGGTTACAGGTTCCATGGTGCATAAAGCGGCAGTTCAAGGGGATGAATTTAGCACCCGAATCCTCCACGATACAGGACGCTATTTAGGTATTGGGCTGACGAACCTTATCCACACCGTGAACCCAACTCGCATCATTATCGGAGGAGGCGTGGCTCAGGCTGGAGAGTTTATATTGTCTGGTGTCCAAGAGATGATCGCTTCTAAAGGACTGACGCAACAAGCGAAAGAAACTCCTGTCCTCTCCGCTCGTTTGAAGGAGAATTCCACTGTTATGGGAGCAGTTGTATTAATTCTTCAAGAGTTCTTCGTTCGTAAGTAAAGAAAGGCACAGTGCCAGGAATAGCGCTGTGCCTTTTTCTATTCATGATTTTGGGAGTCAATTTCTAGTATCGAACCTCTTCTTCTACAGCCTGCCTCATTGCCCGCGCTGCTTCGTATGGAGTTTCACTTCTACTTACAATTGAAATGTAGGAGACCCCATCCGCTCCCGCCTCCATCACTTCTCTTGCATTGTCAATGTGTATCCCACCGATTCCAACTATCGGTTTTGTCACATTAACCTTTCTTATTTCCTTGATTCTTTCAGGTCCTGATGGCGTTTTGGCATCCGGTTTTGTCTTAGTCCCATATATAGGTCCTACTCCGATATAATCCACATTCAATTCATTCGCGAGTAAAGCTTCCTCTACCGTATGAGTGGATAAGCCAACCACCTTCTGTCGAAAATCGTGTAGGACTGTTTCAATGGCGGTATCGTCTTGTCCAACGTGGATTCCGTCTGCATCCAGTTTCTTAGCGAGAGCAACATCATCATTAACAATAAACGGAATATCTTCTTCTTGGCATAGCTGTTGAAGCTTTCTTGCTAGCTCCTCTTTTCGCTTTCCTGATCGTGAACCTTCACCTTTCTCACGGAACTGAAAGCATGTAATGCCACCTTGAATCGCTTGACGTAACGTTTCAACTGGATCTCCAATACAATCCTGACTCCCCATAATAAAGTAGTTTCTAAGATCAATCATTGTGGACAACTTCCTTTACTACTGCGTGTTGCTGCACCGCTTCCAATGTAACTGTGGACAAAGTATCTAGAAAACGTGGGTGGAACGTTCCAGGTCCAGCTGCGTCATCCACAGCAAGTTCACTTGCTACCCCGTATGTGGACACAGCAGACACTGCATTGTCCACACGGTCACCATCCAAAGTTAGAAACGCTGTGACAACAGAGCTTAACAAGCATCCTGTTCCTGTCACCTTCGTCAACATAGGCGTTCCGTTCTCACACGTGTACGTCCTTGTCCCGTCCGTCACCACATCTTTCTTACCCGTGAGGATAATTAGTGTCCCTAGCTTTATCGCAGCGGCTTCAGCTAGCTCAACCACATCTCCATCATCTGAAGAATCCACACCTCTTGCTTCCCACGGTCGGTCAATGAGCGTTGCAATTTCCCCAGCATTCCCACGAATTGCGGTAAAGGATATCGCCTGTAGCAAGTCGCGACACGTTTCCTTCCTGTACGCTGTCGCTGCAACACCTACCGGGTCCAGAACGACAGGAATTCCATTTTCGTTGGCACGTCGACCTGCGAGATGCATTGCTTCAACGTCACTTGCCGTTAACGTACCAATATTGATGAGTACGCCATCTGAAATGCCCGCCATATCTGCCGCTTCTTCAGGCGCTTTCGACATGACTGGGGATGCGCCAATTGCGTACAAGCCGTTCGCAGTAAAGTTACTAACAACTTCGTTCGTTAGATTGTGAATAAGTGGCCCTTTCTCACGTAAGGCAGTAATCGTCATCGTATCTCCTCCAATTTATGTTGATGGTGGCGATAAGCCCAATGGTTTGTTGGACCTTGCCCATGTCCGATACCAAGCGTGTGCTCAATAGCTAGTGCGATAAATCGCTTCCCAGTCTGAACGGCTTCAAGAAGGGATTTCCCCTTTGCTAACTCAGCCGTGATGGCAGCTGAGAACGTACATCCAGTACCATGCGTGTGCTTCGTATCGAACCTCGGCGTCACCAATGTATGAAAGTCCTCTCCGTCATAAAATAAATCGAGTGCTTCCCCTTCCATGTGGCCCCCTTTTACGACGACTGACTTTGATCCAAATTCATGCACAATTATCTTTGCAACCTTCCTCATGTCCGCTTCCGTCTCGACCAGTTCCCCTGTAATCGCCTCGGCTTCAGGTACATTCGGGGTCACAACAGTTGCAAGTGGCAACAGCGTCTCTCTTAGAGCACTTCGGGAAGCTTCATCCATTAACGCATCACCGCTTTGGGCAATCATGACTGGGTCCATGACATAGGGAACACCAGCCTGTTGGATGCGTGAAGCCACAAGCTTCATCATGTCAGTCGTGGCAATCATCCCGGTCTTTAGTGCATGGACAGGCATATCCTCAAGAACCGCTGCAAGCTGATGGTCAATAATTGATAACGGCATATGCTCCATGCCACGAACGCCTGTCGTATTCTGAGCAACAACAGACGTAATGACCGACATCCCAAACGCCTCAAGCTCCTGGAACGTTTTCAAATCTGCCTGTATACCAGCCCCGCCACTCGGGTCTGTTCCAGCAATTGTTATAGCCCCACGGACATTACTCATACGTAGTCACCGCCTGACGAGGAACAAGCTCCCATGACTCTTCATTGTAAGCCATTTCCCAGAAGCCCCATTCAAGCTGAGAACTCTTTATGAATGCCTCCTTCATCGCCTCTTTCTCTCGTTGGCTCGCGCCTTCTGCCCAGTCATCGAGGCGCTTCCGGATATCGTCTGTCGTCTCACGAATGCCCTCTTCTGCGTAGAATGCAATCCATTCATAGAAAGGATGGGCTTCATCATGCCCAATCTCTTCAATAAGGCGTTCGCCAATTTCTAAATAGGTCCACGGACAAGGAAGGATGGCAGCAAGAATCTCACCTAAGGACCCTTCGTGACCGTAATGCTTCATGTGTTTGATGTAGTGATCTGCGGATGGAGGAAGCGGATAGCTTTGCAAATCGTCGTAATTGATACCGATATACTGACAAAGGTTGTTGTGTGGATGAATTTCGCTATTCAAGACGAAATCAATCTGCTGTTTGTAGAAATCCATGTCGCTTCGGTCAGAACTTTTCGAGATGGCAAGTCCGTACATGTGCATAAAGGCATTCAAGTACTCAAAGTCTGCTTTCACATAATGCTCGACCGCACCTTTTGGGATGTCACCTTTCGCCAGTCCTCTAACAAACGGATGGTCAAAGATTGCGTTGTAAATGGAATCTGCTTCTTTACGTAATTCTGTGGAAAATGTCATAATTGTTCCTCCTAAATGGGATTAGGAAGCAACCTGGGGATTTTGTGGGGACAAGTTGGTTGTCATAAAGCTTTCCCATACAAAAAAGCCGCCCCAGAAACTGGAGCGGCCTGAATTTACAGTGTAAGGGTAAAGGTTGCGACAGCTCGTCTTAGAAACACTATGAATCTAGCATTCATAGGCTCATAACAAGTGTGGCTACTCTTGTAAAACCAACCGACTCCACTTCCCTTCGCTGGTACTAACCAGATCAGGTTCAAAGGGACCAAGGATCTCTCCTTATCTCAGCCTCGTTACTTCGAGGCGCCCCTAGTGGACTTCCTTTATTTACTAAACACGATAACATAGCTTATAGAAGTTGTCACGTGAAAGCTAAACACCGCGACGATTGCCCCATAAGAGAGCATGTACTTGTGGCAGTACGCGCACACGGTTCAGCGCGTCAGATTCCATCGTCCGCTCAATGAGCCATTCGTATTTCTTTAACAATTTATACATCAGTACTTCATCGTTCTGTTCCTCTGTATCGTCATTCCCCACCTGAAGAAAGAAATCCACATGTGGATAACGGGCATGAACGTCCTTGGCGTACTCTAGGTCTGCTTCATCAAATACAACAACCTTGAGACTCGCTTTGTCCACACGGCCTGCTTGTTCAAGTTCGTGTAGAATCCCGTCTAGCTTCACCCAGTTGGTCTCCATGCCAGAACTAGGAGGCTTCGGCGACAGCGTTAAATCGTCTATCTTTGTAAACCATTCTTGATAACGACTTCCTTGCGTCTCAAGTGCGACTTCGCACCCCTTATCATGGAGAAGGTCGACGAGAATGCCCATATCTTTCAACAAGGCGGGATTGCCGCCGGATACTGTCACGTGGTCAAATTTGTCGCCGCCAATGGTATAGAGTTCCTCGTAAATGTCTTCTGCAGACAGCTTGCGAATATCGTCCTTCGCACTGCCATCCCACGTAAATGCCGAGTCGCACCACGAACAACGGTAGTCGCATCCCGCTGTCCGTACAAACATCGTTTTACGCCCGACAACCATTCCTTCTCCTTGGATGGTTGGCCCGAATATTTCTAGTACAGGAATGCTACTCATCGATCATCCACTCCCGTCTTGCTTCTGCGTAGCTCGTCGGAGTCTCATACAATTTCACGAACTCGACTCTCGCCCCTTCAAACTGCGCTTGAAGCGCCTCATCCATCTTCTCATAAATCCACACAACCATGTTCTCTGCCGTTGTATTCATAAGAGGTAAAGTCTCGTTTAAGTATCGATGGTCGAGGTAGATTTCAATTTCGTTCTTCCAGATGTTCTTTAGGTCGCCAAAGTCGATGACAATGCCGATTTCATCCACGTAGCCACTTACTCCGAAGATGACTTTGTACGTATGTCCGTGTAAGTTCTTACATTTTCCTTCGTAGCAATGAAGGTGGTGCGCTGCATCAAAGGTGAATTCCTTGCTGACCATCACCCGCTTATGATGATATTTCAACTCACTGCGACGGATATCCTCATCAATCTTCTGTAGCTGTTCAACAATGCGAAAGCCAAAGTCGTTAAACATCTGCTCGTACCTCCTCACGCTTCTCTAAATACGCTTGTAGTCCTCGCTGTCGTAACTGACACGCTGGGCATTCTCCACACCCTGAGCCTCGGACTCCGTTGTAGCATGTGAGGGTCTTCTCACGCACATAGTCAAAGCCACCAAGCTCATCCGCCAGTTCCCACGTCTCAGCTTTATCGAGCCACATCAGGGGAGTATGAATGACGAACTTCTCATCCATGGACAGATTCAACGTTACATTTAACGATTTGACAAAGTCATCTCGACAATCTGGATAACCACTAAAGTCCGTTTCACAAACTCCTGTCACGATATGTTTCGCATCAATTTGATACCCCATAATGGTTGCGAAAGAAAGGAAGATCAAATTACGGCCAGGTACGAACGTACTTGGAAGTCCACCGTCTTCTCCGTCTTCAACTGCAATATCATCACGCGTTAACGCATTCGGAGCAAGCTGATTTAGTAGCGACATATCAAGCACGGTATGCTTTACACCAAGTTCTGCTGCAATCTCCTCCGCCACTTCAATCTCTTCAGCATGACGCTGATTGTAGTTGAATGTGACCGTCTCTACTTCCTTGAATCGTCTAAGCGCCCAGAACAGACAGGTCGTACTGTCCTGCCCCCCACTAAAGACGACAATACACTTCTCTTTATTCATAAAAAAAATCCCCTTTCTAAAAGTAGAAAAGAGGATCCATGCACCCATAAAAACAAAAAAAGCTATACCTAAGGTCGGTATAGTCACATCCTTAGTTTTTTATAGAGGGTGTCGCTAGAACCTCTCCCGCTGTTTCATCAGCGGACTTTATTCAAATGTCAATTAACTAGTTTACCATATTTGAACATTACTGCCTAGCGAACATACAATCCCAAAATCTTGTTAAACATTGACACGCACCGACACCACGGCATGGTCAGAATTTTAATAACGTGTTAAACTAGTAAAGCATATTATTTGGTAGAAAAGAGGTTTACTATGGCATCAAAGATCAAACGTAATGACCCTTGTCCTTGTGGCAGCGGGAAAAAATACAAGAAATGTCACTGTGGTATAGAAGAGGTCGCTTCGACAGAAGTTGTCATGGAACAAGAATTAGACCAATTGTACCAGCAGCTCATCAGCCTTGGTGTAGGTTCATACCAAAGCCACGTACGCCCTAGCGCTTTGCCAGACTTCCCTAAGGAGTATAGCGAGCTCTATACATTTAACTATATTGTCAAACAGATTATGGATGAGCCTGTTGAGGGAGATACGACGATTATAGACAAGTTCTATGAGAAGAAGGTAGATACCCTTACACGCCCACAAACACTTGAAGCCTTCAAGATGTGGCCAGGTGCCGCTCCTGTTCTATTAGAAGTGAAGCAGGTAGACAATTTCGTCGTTCAAGGGCAGGACCTCTTAACTGACGAAGCTTACACGGTTAAGATTCCTGATGACATGAGCGAAGTCGTTGTATCAGACGTGCTTCTTGGATACTTATTCAATTGGGGTACGCACTATGCGTTGATTCCAACACCAGTACCATTCGACAAGCGCATCATCGAGAACTTCATGGATAAATCCTTCAACGATGACTATGAAGCGAACAAGGAAGAGAATGAAACGAAGTCTGAGTACTTCCAGCGTCATTACTTACGTATGATTGAAACGCTGATTCAGCACCTTGAAACAGATGAGTTGAGTTCTGACAACATTAACTGGTCTAAAGATTCTCACCAGCAAGTAGCAGAACTGTTTGAAACGTATGCCGACCATAACCGTCTCGGCCAAAAAGTGATGGAAGCAACACTTGGTTTCTGGTCTTACTACTGTAAAGAGTACAACCCAACTATTCGTAAGCCTGAGATCTTCGCGGCTGCACTTGAGTATCACGTGACAACTGCACCAGAACTTGGCGTTAAAGCGAATGTCACTCAGAAAGAAATCGCAACGAAGCACGGCGTCAGTCCAAACAGCCTGTCCAAGCGTAAGAACGAAATTGGCGAAGCGTTCCAAACGTTCCTACAAGAACAGCAAACAATGGTATAAATACCTACAACCCCCTTTCCCACTATGGTGAAAGGGGGTTTTTGTATGGTGGAAAACCACTAAAGAGATAAAACACACTTTTTCGTACCCAGCGGGAGGTAAAATACACATTTCACCTAGAGTAAAACATTGAAATAACCCCTCACACTTACATAAACGCATTCTGAACAACCGTACCCTACTGTCCTATGATGAGGCTACCGCGGAATAATTGAAGCAGCGCTGCCTTCCAAATGAGGCGAACGATGATCGATGAAATGAAGTTTGATGACGTAGTAGACCAACACAAAGGGATGATTTACCACATTCTTCACAGACTACACATTAAGGACACCGAAGGAGACTATTATCAGGAAGCACTCATCGCCCTATGGCAAGCCTGGAATACACACGATGCAGCGAAATCGAAGCTATCCACCCATATCTACTACACCGTACACAAGCACTTACTTACGCTTATCCGGACACAGAATCGGAAATCTTCTCATCAGAAAGCCTACATTGAAGAGACAAAGCAAACCTTGAATGAAAATGAGGAATCTACCTTATTCGATCCTTATTTGCAGCAAGAAATAGAATCCATCTTAACGGAGAAACAGTACGCATGGTTTAAGGGGGTAATTATGAACGGGCAGCCCCTCCAAGCCATTGCAGCGAAGGAGAACACCACACTTGAGGCCGTAAAGAACTGGGGGAAAGCTGCTAAGAAGAAACTAAGAAGCAATAGAGAAGTAAAAGGGTATTTCTCCCAATAAATGAGCATAAAAAAACGGGTTAGCTTCTACCGAACGAAGCTAACCCTCATGGAGTGGTTGGTATGATCTTAGGGAGATCTTTCATTATGGTTTGTGGGACAAAACCACCTAGCCAAATCGTAATCAAGATATGAAAACGAAAAGAGGCTTGGTCAGGAAGTTTGGAGTCAATCATTAATTGACCTTAAACAATGTAACACTAATGTGAAGCTAATGTAAATAAAAACTTAAGCGTTCATCGTTATTCGTAATGTTCGTAGTTTTCAGTTTGGCATTAATGGGAAATAAACCCGTTTAGAGTGCCAATGTGCTGTTTGACTTTCTTTTATTAAGGGAATTTTATATGATAGTACTGTTTTAGGAGGTGTAAGCGTTGAATAATGCTCAAACAAAGCTTTACCACTATTTAGTTGAACAGAGCCCACGAATTACCGATGATTGGCTGAATGCTCGTGAGATAAATGGTCAATCCGTCTTCTCGAGAGATGCGGGAGTTGAAATGGATCGCCAATTACGTGAAGAGAACCGTCGACTTGTGACCTCCATCACGAAAGCCTTCATTGAAGATGAGGACTCCCTCCATAAAGAGTGGGAAGCCTGGATTGAACTTGTATCCGACAGAAGACTCGCTCAAGATATGCCGCTTCACGAAGCTGTACAGCAGTTCCGAGTGGTTCGAGAAGTCTACTACAACTATATTAAAGAATTCTCCAAGACACACGATGAAGTGACGGTCGAGGATATTCTTCACTGGAATGATCTTGTGAATTCTACATTCGACTGGGTCATCACACAATTTCTTAAGCGTTATAATGATAAGACAGAGAAAGAACAACAGCGAAAGCAAACGCTCATTAACGAGCTCAGCTCCCCAGTTATCCCGATTACGGAAGACGCAGCCATCCTTCCATTAATGGGAGACTTAGATACAGAGCGAACTGCTTATATTCATAAGAATACGCTCGAGCATTGCAACGAGTACGAATATGACACCATCTACATCGATTTATCTGGTGTACATAACATTGATACCCTCGTCGCACACCGAATCTTCCAATTGATTGATTCATTGAAGCTCCTCGGGGTTACGACCATCTTATGTGGACTCAAGCCTCGAATCGCTCAAGTAGCCGTAAATCTTGGATTAGACTTCACGAACATACAAATGAAGAGCAAGCTGTCCCACGCCTTACAGGAACGCATGGGAGATTTAAATACCTCACACAACTAAACCCCTCGGGTCCTATTGACCCAAGGGGTTTTAAGATTCATTCATGACAATTGGCAATATTTCAGAGGGGCGGAAATCACTCAGTCTTGGCAAACGGAAGACATCCATCCAAATAGGAGTATACGTCCCTTTCTGAGGACTAGGGTTCACCATCTCTTCCCCTTCACCTGTACCGAACACCCCACCCTTCATCTCCACTAGGAAATAATAATGGGTTCGTTCTTTATAGAGTGTAGCTACTTCTTTCACAATCTGCACCTCGACACCGAGCTCTTCCTTCGCTTCTCGAAGTGCCGCTTCCTCTTTCGTTTCTCCCTCTTCAATGCCACCACCAGGTACAACGTAGTACGTACGACCACGCTTATTCCGGCGAATTAAGGCTAACTTTCCATCTTGAATTAAGATGATTCCAGCACGCGGCTTCATCGCATAAACTCCTTTCATTCCGTCAGTCCATTCTATCAGTAAGGGCACAATCCCCTATGCAAGAAACGTTTCTATTATCATAGCATGTTTCACTAATAACTGGGAGAGTCACTCCCCCATTCATCGCGCCCGGTTTCTTTATACAACGAAAAAGAACGCCTGGTCTCCCAAGCGTTCTCTCGTTAAGACACAGTATAAGGATGCAGCGTCTGCTCCATCGATTGGCGAAACTCTTCGTAGCGAGGAATGATGTGACTTGTCAGCTTCTCATAGTCATCTTTCTCTTCCATCCAGTCGCTAAGCAACAAGACGACCTCGTGAAATTCACTCACCTTACAAGAAATGCCCTCGTTCTCATCCAATAGACTCGACATGGTATCATGACTCTCTGACAACTTCTGAAATGCAAGAACAAGGTCAGATAATACTTGTGAGCGCGCACTTCCATATGGGTTGTCCTCTAAGTATGAGAACCCTTCACTAATGACTTTCAACATACCTTGATACTGATGAAAAAATTCCAACTGTGACTCTTGTAACTTCATAAGTAATCCCCCTACTTCTTTTTGTCTAAGTACATGCCGTCATAATTAGAGAGATGTTGATAAGGATTTGTGTAACTCTGCTTTTGCGATTTTTGTTTTTTTAAAGCTAGCAAATCTTTCTTTATCAACTGCAGCACCAATTGATTCTTGGATTGAATTTCTTTATCCATGTCCTGAATATTCCTAGCGTATTGCTTCTCTTCCTCTGTAACGGGTTTTTCCACTTTCTCAAGAAGTGTTGAACGCTCATTGAGCAGATCAGTTAGTCGTTCAATGTAATCGTCGCGTTCAGCAACCTTTGGCACTTCTTGAACATGGGTGTACAACTGTGAAGTAAGGTCGTGGAGTTGCTTTAATACAGTCATTAGGCTTGTCCGCCTTGACCAAATTTCTCCATTCTAGTTTGTTTCACAACTTCCTTCCATGTATCTCTAAATTCCGTCGCCAAACCTTCTACCTCATCCAAGATGTTCACATCGTTGTTGATATTTGCTTCCATCAAGCGTCGATTCATGTAATCGTAGAGCGGCATAATTTCCTTAGAAATCTCATAATCCTGGTTCATTGTCACCATGAGCTCTTGAACGATGTTACGAGCTTTTTGGATATTCGTGTTCTTTGCTTCGAATTGATTGGATTCTATGGCTTTACGAGCCAGTTTAATAAACTTCAAGCATCCGTTATACAACATTAACGTCAATTCGCCAGGTGACGCTGTTTGAACTGAGTTACTCTGATAGGCTTGAATAGACATGCATTGTTCTCCCCTTTTATATGCTTACAGCTGTTGGGCTAAATAATTGGACTGAGAGTTCATTTGTTGAATGGCTTTCTCCATTTCTGTGAATTGAGCCCAGTATCGATCCTCAATTTGATTCAATCGGTCCTCGAAGGCTTCCATCTCTTGTTTAACGTCTTCGAGATTTCGACCAATCGTATAATTGTTCGTTAAACTCGTCGACTTCCCGGCTTTCTCTTCTATGGACTTCTTCATGCCGGTCAACGTATCATCGAGCCTTTGCGCGATCCCTACACTGTTGCCTGATGCATCTTTCCCGCTAAACAGCTTATAGACTGAATCCGGGTTATCTTGAAGAGCTCCACGAAGCTTGTCTTCGTCGATTTCAAGTTTACCACCATCTAAGTAGTTGGCGGTAGTTGAAATCCCAATTTGAGCAAGCTGGCTGTAGGCCCCATCGTTGTCGACAGGCTCATACCAGTTTGTCCGAAGTTTAGACATGCCGTTCTCTAGAACGCCTTCATTATAGAGCAGGCCTTTCTTTGCCTGTTCTGTCCATAACTCAATCTCTTTCTCTTCCATAGATTCTTTCTGCTTCTCCGTTAACGGAGCATAGTCACGGTTCGGTTTTTCCTTCGTTTGTTCATTTAGAGATTCGACGAGTTCATTATACTTCTCAACGAACTTAGTAATCTTGTCCATCGAAGCATCTACGTCATTCGAGATGTTCACACGTACATTATCTGTCGTGACACGGTTAAAGTTGAAGGTAACCCCATTCATCGTATAGCTGTTGCTTTCTGTTTCAACTTGAAGCGCATTGTTGTACGTGAATTTCGCATTTTGGCCACCAGTTTCCGCTACACTAGTGCCAGCGTTAGCCAATCCTACCGTGTTAAAGAAATCAAGATTGCCGCCAAACTCAATTTCTTCGCCACCCTTGTTGAAATCGCCTGTTTCTGTACGCTCCATCACGACTCTGTCTGCCGTCTTATCATAAAAGGCACGCACACCAATATTAGAATCGTTTACCTTCTTCATCACATCATCCAACGTGTCCCCATCTTCAATGGTAAATTCCTTCGGAGTGCCACCGCCTTTTTCTCCATAGGTCGTCAACGTGAACTTAGACCCAGTAAGCGCAGGATTCTGTGCTGTAAGTGACGTTGAAGGGTCAAGTCCTTTCGTAGATAATTGCTCTCCTACTTTAATGGCTGCAGTTGCTAGCTGGTCCACCTTCACATTGTAGCTTCCGTTACCAGCTGATGCCGTTGCTGTTGCTTGAACAGCTGCTTCATCAGACGAGGAAACTTGCTTCGTCTCATAGGTCTTCTGCAATTTCAAATCAAGTGTCATCTTCTCAAGTTCTAAGATATTCTTGTTCACATCACGATACGCATCTCGTTGCCACTCGAGCTTCGTCTTCTCTTGCTCCATCTTATCTAATGGAATTCGTTCTGCTTTCATGAGGTCACCGACAATGCCGTCAATGTCCATGCCACTTGCCAATCCGCCTATACGCATATCTGCCATACCCAATCACCGTCCTATCTTTTTTCATCTATTAAGAGACCCATAGCTTCAATCATTCCCGCATAGACATCAAGAAGTTTCTTCGGAGGTACTTCTCGCAACACTTCATCCGTGTTGGAATCGACTATGGAAATATAGAACTCATTGAGTTTCTCATGCATCCTATATTGTACATGGGTATTTACTGGTTCTAAAAATGTATTTAACTGCTGTACCAGTTTATTTGCCTGGTCCTTTGTTAACTTGTCTTCATATCCGATTGATTGCTTCACGTGTACATCATTAGATGGCCCACGTCTCGCAGTTGTTGTCATATAACCTGTGTGCTCTTTCCCCTGCAGAAGCTGAGTTCCCGATAAGATGTCCCCTACATCCATCTCCTGCAACTCCTTCCCCACACCATTTAGTTATTATATCGGATGAATATATTGACTCTTAATAGATGGCAAAAGAAAAGACCCGCGAAGCGGGCCCCATAGTTCGACAAATTAACGAAGTAGTTGCAGGACATTCTGTGGATTTTGATTTGCCTTCTCCTTTGGCATCAAAAAAAGAGCTACCAATAATGGTAGCTCTCCTAATATCCTCAAACGAATTTAACGTAGAAGTTGAAGTACGTTTTGAGGGTTTTGATTCGCTTTCGCAAGCATTGATTGAGATGCTTGAGCAAGAATAGACTGTTTGGTTTGGTTCATGATTTCTTCTGCCATGTCAACGTCACGGATACGCGATTCTGCAGCAGTTAGGTTCTCAGAAGATGTAGAAAGGTTATTGATTGTATGCTCTAGGCGGTTTTGATTTGCACCAAGCTTAGAACGCTCAGAGGATACAGTTTCGATTGCATCGTTGATCTGAGTTACAGCTTTATCTGCTGAAGCTTGACTAGAGATGTCGATGCCACCTACTTTAACAGCATCTCCATTGGCAAGTGGGTTAGCAAAAGTAGCTACCGCTCCGCCACTAGCATCAACAAAAGTACCTGCAGTTGCAGTATCAGTTGCTACTACTTTACCATTTGAATCCATAAGTGAGCTAGATGCATTGTCGTATGTGTAGTTACCAGCCTCAAGACCCTGGTTTTGTACAGAACCCGTAGCGCTAACATTTCCAGACCCATCAACAGTCACAGTACCACTCGTAACTTTTGCTTTACCAGCAGTAGCAAAATCAATTGTATCGTCTCCAGTAGAGGCAGAGAATGTTGCTCCACTATCAGTACTCGTGGCTACTACACTTCCGTTTTGGTCAACCATATCAAAATCACCAGATTTATTTTCTTGTACAGTGTAAGTTCCTTGTGCAATATCTGTATTAGTATCGGACCCATCTACTACACTGGAGGTAACAGCTACTTTTGCGTCTCCAGCCATGCCCAACGCCTGACCACGCATATCTCCAATTGCAAGCTCAAGGTTTTGACCTTCGTTTGCACCAATTTGGAATTTACCACTGAAAGAGCCATCTAATAGGTTCTGAGTATTAAATTCTGTGTTATCACCAATACGGCTAAGTTCTTGAGATAACTGGTCAACCTCTTTCTGTAGCTCTGCACGATCTTCAGTTGTATTCGTGTCGTTGGAAGATTGAACCGCTAACTCACGCATACGCTGTAGGATTGAGTGAGACTCATTCATTGCACCTTCAGCTGTCTGAATCATAGAGATCCCGTCTTGCGCATTTCGCTCTGCTTGCTCAAGACCACGGATTTGACCACGCATTTTCTCAGAGATTGCTAGACCTGCAGCATCGTCTCCAGCACGGTTGATACGTAGACCTGAAGATAGTTTCTCCATAGATTTAGAGTTCGCATTGTTCGCTTGGTTTAATTGGTTGTGCGTGTTTAACGCAGCAATATTATGATTTATACGCATAAGAAATATTCCTCCTTGAAAATAAAGGACCCACATCCTTGTGGATCCTATAATAATTTATAGAGTCTTTTTGCTCTTCTCTAACGTGCTTATCTAATACGATTAACGTAGAAGTTGAAGAACGTTTTGAGGGTTTTGGTTCGCTTTTGCAAGCATAGACTGAGAAGCCTGAGAAAGGATAGATTGCTTAGTTTGGTTCATGATTTCAGCAGCCATGTCAACGTCACGGATTCGAGATTCCGCTGCAGTTAGGTTCTCAGAAGATGTTGAAAGGTTATTGATTGTGTGCTCTAGACGGTTTTGGTTTGCACCAAGTTTAGAACGCTCTGCAGATACTGTTTCGATTGCAGTGTTAATTGTTGTTACAGCTTTATCTGCGCTTGCTTGTGAAGAAATATCAATTCCTAAAGCACCTTTATTGCCGTCGGCTAATGCAGCTGAGGCTTCAAGCTCTAACTCTGCTGCAGTACTAGTAGAGCCGTCACCAGTGTAGTATCCAGCAATGTTAGATGTTGCATCTGTAGAACTTTTCCAAGTAGCAATAACTGTGGAACCATCCTGTCCAACCAATGTTCCAGCAGCGTTGTCAGATGTGTAAGCTTTACCAACTTGAAGAGCATCAGAACGCATGTCATTTACAGATAGTTCAAGGTTTTGGCCCTCGTTTGCACCAATCTGGAACTTACCAGTGAAACTACCATCTAGAAGGTTCTTCGTGTTAAATTCTGTGTTATCACCGATACGAGTGATTTCAGATGCTAGCTGGTCAACCTCTTTTTGTAGCTCTGCACGGTCTTCAGTCGTGTTCGTGTCGTTGGAAGACTGAACCGCTAGTTCACGCATACGCTGTAGGATAGAGTGTGTTTCGTTCATTGCACCTTCAGCTGTTTGAATCATAGAGATTCCATCTTGTGCGTTACGCTCTGCTTGCTCAAGACCACGAATTTGACCACGCATTTTCTCAGAGATTGCTAGACCTGCAGCATCGTCTCCTGCACGGTTGATACGTAAACCAGAAGATAGTTTCTCCATAGATTTAGAGTTTGCATTGTTCGCTTGGTTTAGTTGATTGTGCGTGTTTAACGCAGCAATATTATGATTAATACGCATAAGAAAATATTCCTCCTTGAATTTTGAGCCCCACGTCCTTGTGGGACTTC
The DNA here is from genome assembly GCF_000425205.1 of Pontibacillus halophilus JSM 076056 = DSM 19796. GTDB lineage: Bacteria > Bacillota > Bacilli > Bacillales > BH030062 > Pontibacillus_A > Pontibacillus_A halophilus. The sequence goes on from NZ_AULI01000001.1 coordinate 110,011, forward strand.
CGTTAATAGTTGCTACTCGTGAAAGTCGCGCGCCTTCCTTCTGTAGCTTCACTACTTATATCGGCTCAAACGGAATAGGCTTTAGTCTCTTTTTTGATTTTTTAATGCTTCGATGACATTTATAGTAGAAGCGCTTGCTTCCTGGTTCTCTTCTTGAATACGCATGTAGATTTCTTGCCGATAGACATCTATGCTATTGGGGGCTCCGATGCCAATTTTGACCTGGTCGCCATCGACGGCTAGCACTTTTACTTCGATGTCGTCACCGATTCGGATAGATTCGTTGACTTTCCGATTAAGTACGAGCATGGTCATCCCCCTCCTTCGGCTGAAGCGGATGCTTCGTTTGGTAGATAGGGGAATTGAGAATTACTTGTTTCGCTTTCCGATTTATTACGTTGACTATAATCGGAGCTTGAAGGTTAATCGTAGATTGTGAGAATGGCTCTCTTAATGTAGCGACTGATAGCACTTGAACCTCTTCCGGCTTTTCGATGTTCAATACATCAATCGTTGCTTGATCGAGGTCGAATTCATAGTCTCCGTATATGGTGTACGGATTTAGCGTCACAAGACAGACTTCTTTACTATGAATAGATTGAAGTGCTTGGTATATCCCGTTCTCATCAATCGGTAACAGGACAAATTCCTTCTCCTCCAAGAAACCCGGTAGGCCATTCGGGAATGTAATGACCGCATCTTGTTCAATCGTTATTTCATCGAAGAATCGTGTATGTACTTGCATGGGTCACGAACCTTTCTTAAATAGTTGTTTCAAATTGGTACCCTTTAAATGTTAAATCCTTAAAATCAATGGTTACATCTGCATATTGCTTTGTCGACACAGCTACTCCACCACGTTCAAAACCAAGCTCCGCTTTTCTTGCTACGTTTTTGATTACGGGTTTTTGCGCCTCATTTTGAATTTCTGCATGTCCTGGCTGGTATTGAATCTTCACCTGCTCATGAGCTGGAGCGTTACCTGGTTTCACCTCTACCGTCCAAATTCCTGCTTGTTGGGCTTGAGATACAATCGGATTACCCCCGTCCTCAATGCGCATCATTTCATCTCCGTCTTGCGCAATCGATCCTAGATGTTCATTCCATTTTTGATTGCTATAGGCTGCACTTTCTCGAGATCGAACAGCGCTACTTTTAAATCCAAGATTCTGCCATGCAACGGTTTGATCGATGGATAATTTGGGAGGAACTTGACGGATGGAGTGCTTCGCCATCGGCTGCTGGATGCTCTGATCGGCTTTCGGTTGTGAGATGCTTTGTTTCACGTTCGTAGTCTTTAAAGAGATGAGAGCTGGTTTCGTTTGCAATTGAATTTGTGGACCACTCACAGGTATCCCTCCTATTAAAGAAAGCTATCTGAAGTCAGATAGCTTATTTCAAAAAGTCGACTAATGTAGGTTGAATGACTCTTGAGCCCACACTTAAAGCAGCTCGGTGGATACTTTCTTGTGTCTTAAGCTTTGTAATGACCTCTTCAAGCTCAGCATCTTCATTCTCTGAAAGCATATCTGTAGCTGCTACTTTCTGAGTGTCCAAACGCTGTTCAATAAACTCAATTCGATTCATACGGGCACCTAAGTCTGCGCGCTCATTCACTGTGTTGTTAATATGTCCATCAAGATCCGCAATCGACTCTTCCATATTGCCTGTACCCGTTCCATTTAAGTTGTTTATAAACTTGTCCAAGTCGTCAAACAACTTCTCTGAGAAGATGCTTTCCCCTTTCACATTCACATCAACTTTAATCCCCTTAGACACTTCAATCCGTACCTCATCTGTGTTATTCGGGTACTTAGATGGTGTGGCACCAGTGTCTACTGGCTGGTTCTTCGTGTCAGAACCATTGAATAAGTACTTTCCGTTCACTTCAGTATTGGCAAGATCTTCGAGATGGTCCTTGAGCTGAGATACTTCAGCCCCAATGTTCTTTAATTGACCTTCTTCATATGTACCATTACTTGCCTGAACGGCTAACTCACGTAGTCGCTGTAAAGCACCAGTCGTTTCATCCAAAGCAGCATCCGTATTCTCCGTCCACGTATGCACCTCGTTCATATTTCGCTCGTATTGCTCAATTTCGGTCAGTTGTGCGCGGTAACTCATCCCTTTTACTGCGGAGACGGGGTCATCAGATGGTTTCGTAAGCTTCTTCCCAGTGGAAAGCTGCTCTTGATACTTGCCCATCGTCTCATAGCTGTTGCTAATGTTTCGAAGCATGTTATTCGATAACATATTTTGCGTGACGCGCATGGTGTTCCCTACCTTCCTACTCGGCCCATGCCGTTAATTATTTTATCAAGCATCTCATCAATCGTTGTCAGGTTACGAGCGGCGGCATTATAAGCGTGCTGGTACTTAATCATGTTCGTCATTTCTTCATCAAGGGAGACAGCTGAAACAGATTGACGCTGTTCATCGGCAGACATGCGCAGCGTTTCAGAATTGGATTGCATGCGCTGTGCTTCTTGGCTTTGTACGGCCATCGTACCAATCATAGACTCATAGAACGTTTTGACGCTTCCGTTCAGATTGCCAATCGTTGTACTATTTACATCAGCGAGAGCGTTAGCATTCGAGCCATCGCCAGCATTTCCGTTAATTGAAGCAGCAATGTTAGCCGTGTCCGTCTTAATATCGGCATGCACTTCAATATTCCCAGCAGCCCCAGCTTCGCCAGCTGTCGTCAGGGAGAAGAAATCGCCACCGTCTGTGCCATCTAGCTTCTTCCCAGCTGAATGAACTGCATTGAATTCTGTGACGAGTTCATTTGCAAGCTTGTCCAAATCTTGAAGCATGTCCGTATACACACCATTTACTGTAGAACCACCAGCGGCACTACTCATATAACCCATTGAATCAATCGAGCCTCTCAGTTTCCCTGGTGATGTGAATTCGTCACCTGATAACGTTGCCTGTGGTGTGGCAAAGGTATGGGTCCCGCTTTTACCTAGATTTGAAACGGCAATCCCATCTTGACCGACATACGAATGCTTAATCGCATTTCCAGTAGCGGTATCATCTGTTACACTCACGTTCAGTTGTGCATATTCATTTGACGCACCGTCTAAAAGTACGACATCCTTTCCACCACTCTGAAGGGTATTACCAGAGTCATCCGCAAGCTTCAGTGTCAGTGCGCCTTCTGCCTGGTCCAATGAGCGTCCACCGTTTGAGGAATAGCTTACATCAACGTTCACAAGCTTCGTCAGCTCGTCCACTAACAAGTCGCGCTGGTCATACAGATCGTTAGGCAGCATTCCATGGGGCTCAACGTCTGCAATCTTCTGGTTCAAACTATTAATTTGGGAAAGGTATGAATTGATTTCTTGCGTCGAAACGTTAATTTCATTCTTGATATCTGATTGTACGGACTTAAGAGAATCAGATAAATAATTGAACGTATCAGCCAAGGCTAACCCACGCTGTCGTACAACGGAACGCGCCCCAGTATCTTCAGGGTTTACAGCTAAATCTTGAAGCGACTGCCAGAACTGATCCATCGTCTTCGACAACCCTTCTTCCGATGGTTCGTTCATAATGCGTTCCATTTTATCCATAGAGCTGCTTAATTCCTCATAATAACCAACTTGACTATTCTGCCCGCGGTATTGCACATCTAGGAATGAATCGCGAACTCGTTCTACAGACCCCGCTTTCACACCCTGTCCGATTTGTCCCGGAATCTCAGGCTTGTTCATAGAAGCTGGTGGATACGGATTCATTGTTTCCATGTTGACGCGCTGTCGGCTATATCCAGGTGTATTCGCATTCGATATATTATGACTAACCGTATATAAAGCAGACTGCTGTGCATAAACGCCCCGCTTCGCTACTTCTAGCCCATGAAAGGTTGAACTCATGACGTTCTCTCCTTACGCTTTCGAATCAAATGCAGAATGATTTGATCCTTGGTTTGGTTGTTGTCCTTCTTTCCCGTCATAATTCAACGACTGCAAGGACGGATTCAGCATATTCAGTGATAGATTAATATATTGTAGGGATTGATGTGTCAAGTCCGCATTGAGCTGCTCTTGCCCTTTAAGTTCTTGAACGAGCTGAAGCAAGCGGTCAAACTCTTGCTGAAGTCTCGCCTTTTCATCATGGGAAGTTAACAAGGCAAGCATAGTAGACACGTTTTGATCTTGGTCTTCGTGACCACTAACGCGGAACCACTCACTTACAAGTGATGTACGCTTCTCTTCAACCTGGCTAATGGCCTGGATGTGCTTCCGTTCTTTCACAAGCGCAGTTTGCAACCCTGTTATATCTCGATTCTTCAGCATGTCTGTCTTTTCTTTAGACAAGGCAAGCAAGCTTTCGTGTAACGTTGAAAGCTTACTCATAGAGTCTATAATCGCTGCTGTGTTCATAGATGGTTAACTCCTTATGCCTGACCTTTAAAAAAGTTGGCTACGTTCTTCGCTGTTTCTTTCGCATCCACTTGGTAGGTACCGGACTGAACTTGGTTCTTAAGCTCCTCAACGCGGTCTAGGCGAGCTTGTTTCGCGTTCGATGCCTCTTGCATATGTTTCGCCTGGGAGGAAATTTCTACGCGATCCTTCGCTGCTTCTCCTTTTTGAACCTGCGCTTGTTTCTGGAATTGCTTTTGATATGGGTTCAGATTTGAATGTTGTGGACCATTAATTTTCATGTCCGTTCACCTCTTTCATTAATTCAATGATAGCCCCCGTGTATGTTATCTATCTCTATTATCGACCATAGAAACGCGTATTTAAATATTTATTTACTACCCCATGTATAATAGGTATTCTGACTCTCTCGAACCCGGTCTTTCCGCTTTTCTTCCTGCTCCACTTTACCTAGATCGGCCTGAATCTCATTCGCGCAACTTCCGCAGATAAGCCCCTCATTAATCATCGTGCCACAACGATCACAAGGATAATCTAAGTTCGGGAACATTCCAGAACGAAGGCGTCCTTCCTTCACGAACTTGCGGATTGTTTTCTCACTTACACCCGTGTGATTGGCTACCTCTTCAACGCCAGCTGTACGATTTTTCTTTTTTCTTATATAGGTATAAACTAAGTCATAGTCGTCTTCTTCTTTTCTATAGCAAGCTTCACAAATGTCTCGAACACCTTTAACGTAGATGGCGTTACATCTTGGACAGTTGGCTAATTCACTCATCGTACATTCCTCCCACTCCTGTTGCTCTACTCTTACTATCGGTTTAATTAGCCCCGAATTAAAGTGAAGGAAGCGATTTCAACGCTTCCATTTTGATGCAATAGGGTGGCTGCATGCTGTAGGGTTTGACCTGTCGTATAGATATCATCCACCAACACGACTTTAGGCGGAACTGACCCTCGGATGGAGAACGGGTTCCCTGTATTCATACGTTCGTGCCTCGTCTTCTTTGATTGCTTCTCCCCATGCACCCTAGTCAGCAGATCTTGAACAGGTAAACCTGTAGCTTGGGCAAGTACAGCTGCTTGATTAAATCCTCGTTCCTTCATTCGTAATTCGCTTAACGGTATTGGAACAAGTATTGCATCATACCAATTCGTTCGCATGGAACGAAAGATTTGTTCAACATCAGCACGGAATAATTCAATTAATGCGTAGTCTCCACGATATTTCCATTGAGCAACGACCTCCTGCATAAACTCGTTATATAGAAACAAAGACTTGTTCATGGTTAACTTTGTTCCACTCAATTCCCAGCGTTCACAGTCATAGCACGGCTTCATTTCCTCCATAGGTCGATTACAGCGGGGACAGACGATAGCCCCGATACGCTCCATCCTTTCTGAACAAATCTGACATAGGACATTCGCTTCGAATGGACCTATAAACGTTGACCATGTCACCTCAGGAACAAGTTCGGCCTCGCACCATAAGCAGTTCATCGGAAGGTTGCTGCTTTCTTATTCATGGCGCGAATAGAGCGAATGGACCTGTCCATGGCAAGAGAAAAGCCATCGTGAAAGAAGACCACATTTCCACTAGGATCATCAGCACTCCTGCCAGCTCGCCCGGCAATTTGAACAAGCGCTGCTTCATCAAACACACGATGCCCTGCATCTAACACCGCAACATCAATGGACGGAAACGTCACTCCCCGTTCCAGTATGGTGGTCGTGACAATCATCCGCACTTCTCGATTGCGAAACTGCTGAACCACTTCTTTTCGCTGGTCATGTTCCGCGTGTACATATGGAACACTTAGCTCATTCGCCACATGCGTTGCAGTGGTAACCGTAGGAGCAAACAGCAGAATTCTTCGTTCATTAGCCTGTTTTTGTTCAATCCATTCTTTAATTGGGTTCGGTATACGATATTGCTGAAGCTTGTTGGACAACCTTCCGATATACGTGCAAGTAGGAACTGGGAGGGGATGACCGTGGAAACGGATGGGGACAAATACGGTGGGGAGATTCTTTCTCTGTGACGCTTGCTTTAAATCTTCTCTAGGGGTTGCGGTTAAATAAATCGTGGCACATGAAGGTTGCTTGGATAAGGAAGTCACACGGGGGAGTGAGGGGTCAGCATGGTAAGGAAACGCGTCTACTTCGTCAATGATCATCACGTCAAATGCACTTCGGTAGTGAAATAATTGGTGGGTTGTCGCGACAACAAACTGAGCTCCTTCGTCCCGTTCCTCACTTCCCCCGTAGCGACCAACAATATCCACATGTGGAAAAGCTAGTCGAAGTCTCGGTAGAAGTTCTCGAACGACATCCGCTCGAGGTGTCGCCAAGCATACTCGCTTTCCTGTCTGAATCGCTTCTGCTATTCCCGGAAACAACATTTCCGTCTTACCTGCACCACACACCGCCCAAACAAGGATAGAGGACTGTGTCCGAACAGCATTCACAATGGCGTCAGCAGCCTGTTGTTGAGCACGCGTAAGCTTTCCTTCCCACATGCACGGTTTTTGATGATGCTTCCACTGAAGTACTGCACCATGATAGGTAAGCAGTTTGTCGCACGATGAAAGGCGACCTAGCTTGACGCATGACCGACAATACACACATTTTTCTCCACAGTTTGGACAAGGCCATTTATAAAAGTGAGACCGCTTCTTCGTGCCACACCGATGGCAAATGGAACTATGCCACTTATTCGTGATGGCGGACTGTTCACTTAACCAATCCGCTTGCAAGCCTTCTTCAAGAAGGCTCTCTTCAAATGGCCAATTTCGCTTCACAAGCAATTTGCCGGCTAAATGAGGGGATATAGATTGAGGGGGTTGAATCGTCACAAACGTCTCTCCTTTATAGATGATTTCCTCTATTACTTCGGCAGTGAACAAGATATTCCTTTATTCGGTGCTTTACACAGACTGTTCTTCCTTCTCATCGTCATGTGTGATTAGGTCCATACCATACCTGCATAGGGTAGACCCGGGACCACTCGCTTTCCTGTGGGGAGCTGGGAAGTCTCCTCAGTCGTTGCACTCCCTCCGGGGCCTCCCCTAGGCTCCTGCTCCCACGGGAGTCTCGCAGTCCCGGGCCTACCCTCCTAAGATTAGGAGCAATGGACCTACATGAAACATCTCGTTACACTCCCATTTAGATATCGCGTTTCCGTTAATCACTTGAAATAAAGGATTACGAGACTCTCGCGGTCAGTTGGTTGGACGAGGTCCTACGTGCGAACATTGCCCGAGGAGACTTGAACATCCGTCCGGAAAGCGAGTGTTCCCCCATCTGACCCTACACCCACATTTGATTACGAATCACACAAAAAAACCGGAATGGGTTCTCCATTCCGGTTTCTCGTTATTTCATATACCAACCAATGCCAAGTGCCCCTTCACCTAAATGGGTGCCAATAACAGGGCCGAAATAGCTTAAGTAAAATTCCACATGTGGATAACGTTGCTTAAGGTGTTCCATTAGCTCTTTCGCTTCTTCTTCCCGATTGGCATGAATAACTGATGCTCGCATCGGTACTTCTTTTTGAGCATCTTCTTCAAAGAGCCCTACCACTCGGTTGAGCGCTTTCTTACGGGTGCGTATCTTCTCGAATGGGACGATCTTCGTGTCCACAAAGTGGAGAACTGGCTTAACTTTCAGTAAGCTTCCTACGAACTTCTGAGCTCCGTTCAATCGACCACCGCGATGGAGATGAGTGAGGTCATCTACCATAAAGTAGGCTTTCATGGATTTCTTCATTTCATCAAAGCGAGAGATGATAACATCTGGAGACTCACCCAGTTCAGCCATCTCAGCGCCTTCTAGTGCGAAGAATCCTTGTACCATACAACTAATTTCTGAGTCGTACGGATACACATCGATTCCATCTACCAGTTCACCTGCATTAGCGGTTGCTTGAATGGTTCCACTAATGCCACTCGATAGGTGGATGGAGATCACTGCGTCGTAATCTTCAGCGAGTTCCTCAAGCTTTTCTTGAATTAAGCCAATTGAAGGCTGTGACGTTTTCGGAAGTTCTTCTGCCCCACGCACACGGTCATAAAACTCGGAAGCGGAAAGATCAATTTCTTCCTTATAGCTTTCGTCTTCAATCAACACGTTTAACGGAACCATATGAATGTTCCATTTCCGTCGCAAGTCTTCAGGGATGTATGCTGTGCTGTCTGTCATAATTGCCGTTTTCATAGTACCGTTCTCCCTCATTCATTAATCATGAAATTGGATGCTCCTAATTTACAATAAATGTGATAATAACTCTTCCTATTCTACATGAACTTTAATCTCTTTGCATTACAGATTTCGGGAATGGACTCACGACTTCCTCCCCATAATCACGGAAAATACAAAAGAGCTCTGGAATCCCAGAGCTCTGTCTCAATCATTTATAATACCTCGACCCAGCCTTTTTTAATTGCTGTTACTACGGCTTGTGTGCGGTCGTTAACATTCATTTTCTGTAGGATGTTACTCACATGGTTTTTAACCGTCTTTTCACTAATAAATAGAGATTCCGCTACACCTCGGTTGCTCTTACCGTCTGCGAGAAGCTGTAATACTTCACATTCACGACGAGTCAGCAAATGAAGCGGTTTGCGGTACTCAATTGGCGAACTGCTTTTAGTAGTTTCTCCATCACCTTCAGAAAGACGACGGTATTCTTTCACTAAGTTGTGAGTGACGCGTGGGTGTAAGTAAGAACCACCTTCACCAACGACCTTAATCGCTTCAATCAACGCATCAGAGTCCATTTCTTTCAACAGATAACCTTGTGCCCCAGTTTTCAGTGCATGTGTAACATAGTTTTCATCATCGTGGATGGATAGAATAATGACTTTAAGATCTGGATTATGGCTTATGAGTTCGGCTGTTGCTTGTACACCGTTCATTTGAGGCATGTTAATATCCATTAAGACGACATCAGGATTGTGTTGTTCAATTAAGCTTGTAGCTGTATTTCCATCGTCACCCTCAGCTACAACTTCGAAAGACGGTTCAAATTCTAATATGCGTTTCACGCCTTCGCGAAATAATTTATGATCATCAATTAATACTATTCTTGTGCTCATGGTTTTAGCCTCCCATACGTATCCAATAACATTCCATTGTGTAATCTGTCTCATGTTGTGGCGTGGAACGATCCTCTAAGTCTACCATCCCGTTCGTTTCGCGACTAAAGTGCTAGGATAGACGCAGATTGAAATCCCCGATGTTACTAATGTATATTATAATACAAAATATACAAGCCGAATAGTCTTAGTCCGTTAATGGAACTTTTATCCCAATCTTCGTTCCCTGACCAATCTCAGACTCAATGGTTATTTCTCCTTCTAGCATTTCAATTCTCTCTTTCATTCCTACAATGCCGAAGGATTTTTCTTTCTTCTCACTCGTATCAAACCCTTTACCGTCATCTTTAACGATTATGTTGACGAAGTCGTTCTTTTGTTCCATGCTCACTTGAATGATAGATGCTTCTGCGTGCTTGACTGCGTTTTGAACTGCTTCTTGTACCAATCGAAACAAGGCGACTTCATATTTCGTATGGAGGCGATCTTCACGACCATGGGATGTAAACTGGATTTGTAGACCTTCATTATAGTCTTCAACCGTTGCTAAATATTTCTTTAGCGTTGGTGTTAATCCTAAATCATCCAGCGCCATGGGACGTAGGTCGTATATAATACGTCGCACCTCATAAAGAGCTGAACGAACCATTCTCCGTACATCTTTAATCTCTTTCATGGCTTCGTCTGGTCCACGTTGTTTAAACGTCCGGTCGACAAGGTCTGAACGTAGCATAACGTTGGCAAGCATTTGAGCAGGTCCATCGTGAATTTCACGAGACAGCTTACGGCGCTCTTCCTCTTGAGCTTCAATAATTTGAAGTCCAAACGCCTGCTTCTCACGTGCATCCTCGAGCGCTTCTGAGACTTGTCGGAAATCATCATTTAAATAGTTCAGTACGACAGATATCTTAGCTCCAAGTTCGTCTGCTTTCTCCACGGTATCATTTAAACGACGCAAGCGTTGCTCAAGATCATCCCGCTTCTCACGGAGCTGCTTCTCTTGCTCTCTCCGAACAGATAGATCCATCTGGAGTTGATGCGTCTGCTCATAGACCTCACGAATTTCGACCTCTGAATATTTATCAAAGTGTTTACTGACCTCAGAAAGACGCATTCTTGAGAAACGAACTTTTTGTTCGAGATTGTCACCATCTTCAATGATTTCCAAGACTTGTTGCTTTGTCTCCTTTAATTCCTCTTGCAATTGACTAAATTCGTCACGGGACTGTTCCCCTATGAGAAATATCTCATCTTTGCTGTTCGCCACCGTGTCAATCATCTCATCAATGACGGAATCAAGTGCTTTTTCACCAATTTTACTCTCAGACATTGTCAGACTCCTCCATCATCATTCACATAATCATTCGTTATACCTATGTATCTTTGTGGGGGCTAAGTTAAAAAATTTGCCGAAATTGCTCGAATTTGCCACAGGAATGTATCATTTGCCGAAATCTCCCTCTCTCATTATAATGAAGTTTTAGGAGGTCGTTTGCAAGATGTTAAACAACTATCTTACGGTAAAAAGTGAAGGCCATGAAGTCGTCATTATTCAGAAATCACGATTCATTGGTTACGTGAAACGTGTCGAATCAGAACAAGAAGCGAAAGAATTCGTTCAAGAGATTAAGAAGAAGCATAGTGATGCTACACACAACTGCTCGGCTTACATGGTTGGGGAGCACGATGAGATACAAAAAGCCCATGATGACGGTGAACCGAGCGGAACAGCCGGTGTACCGATGTTAGAGGTGCTTAAGAAGAAAGGGTTGAAGGACACCGCTGTTGTCGTTACAAGATATTTCGGTGGTATAAAATTAGGAGCTGGTGGTTTAATACGCGCATACTCCTCTACGACTTCTGAAGCACTTCGTACGACAGGAATCGTAAAGCGTCAACTGATGAGAAAGATGAAAGTGGAAGCGGATTATACCCTACTCGGTAAAGTACAGAACGCATTGCAAGGTACTTCCTACCTATTAAATAAGATTCACTACACCGATCGTGTGGTATTAGATATTTATGTAGAGGAAGGCAAAGAACCAGAATTTGATCAATGGATCGTCAATCTTACTCACGGTCAAGCCACTGTCACGCAAGATGAAGTGACGTATATGGAAATTGATGTTGAGGCGTAACCATTAAAGGAGAATCCAACATGAAACGAAAGCGTGCTTCAAAGGTTAAGATTCTTCTGTGGACACTCTTATTTGTCTTCTTCCTTGGAGTAGGTACGATTGCTGGTTATGGTATTCACCTGACTCAGAAGGCAGAAGAGGTCACCGAACAATCACAGGTTGAGCTCGAACGTGGAGAAGTTTCATCCAAACGGACGAAAGCAGTTGACCCAGCTGAGGATAACATATCCGTCCTTTTCCTTGGTATTGACGATAGTGAAGCTCGTTCCGAAGACACCTCACTCTCTGATGCAATGGTGCTAGCTACATTCAACAAAGAAGAACATTCCGTTAAACTACTGAGCATCCCCCGTGATTCCTACGTTTATATTCCAGAAGTAGGGTATAAGGACAAGATCACTCATGCTCATTCCTTTGGCGGAATTGACGCTTCTGTCGAGACAGTGGAACGCATGATGGATGTGCCTGTTGACTATTATGTACAACTAAATTTTGATGCCTTTACAGAGACAGTCAACGCGCTTGGCGGTATTCCTTATGATGTTCCTTTCGATATGACCGAACAGAACAGCAAAGATGTCCAAGGTGCCATCACTCTAGAGTCAGGGATGCAGATTCTTAACGGCGAAGAAGCTCTTGCCCTAGCGAGAAGTCGTCAGTATGACAGTGACCTTGCTCGGGGAGAGCGACAAATGGAGTTGTTACAAACCATTTTTGAGAAAGTGACTGACTATGACTCCATTAGCCAATACAGCAGGCTAATTGATTCAATCGGCAACAATATGAATACGAACCTATCTTTTGATGAAATGACCTCCTTGCACAGTTACGCAACGAACCACGATGGCCTACAATTCCAACAAATGCAACTACAAGGTGAGGGAGCCTTCATCCCGCTTGAAAATGGTCGTAAATATGTATTTGAACTGGACCAAAATTATGTTGAAACGACTCAAGAGGAATTAAGAACTCATTTAGAGCTGGCAAATGTAAGTAGCGACACCCACTCATCCCAATCCTTTAACTCTGAAACTTCCTCAGATTCCCCTTCATAAATGCAAGCTACAAACAATTATCTGAGTCACAAAAAGGCGCTAGTGGTTACACCAGCGCCTTTTTTTATCTTTTTGTGCGGTGTGATTTCATGAGGTTCAGAATTGGCTTATAGTTTTGGCTAACCAACCCTGTCACTTCGACAATCATCTCCACTAGGAACAACACCATAAGCAAGACGAGGAAGGACCCCCACATTGTAGCCTGGGAGAAGATGACCGCTGCCAAACTAAACAATGCAGCGATACTGTAAATGACCAACACGGCTTGAGGATGGCTGTATCCAAGTCTCAATAAGCAATGATGCAAATGTGATTTATCTGGAGAAGATAAGGGCTTTCTTTGGACGAAGCGACGAACGATAGCGAATAGCGTATCTGAAATTGGAACGCCTAGTATAAGCATTGGGATGATAAACGAGAATAAGGTTACGTTCTTAAATCCTAATAGGGAGAGCACACTTATCATGTACCCAAGAAATAAGGCACCCGTATCTCCCATAAAAATCTTAGCCGGAAAGAAATTGTAAAGAAGAAACCCTAGAGTACTTCCTAACATAATGGATCCGACTAGCACGACAAATGGATTTCCCATCGTCACCGCCATACCTGATATGGTTAATAAGGCGATTGCAGATACCCCGGCAGACAATCCATCAAGACCATCAATCAAATTAATGGAATTGGTGATAGCCAGAATCCAAATGAGGGTAATGGGAATACTCATCCAACCAAATTCAATGACGCCTAAGTCGAACGGGAGGTTAATAAACTCCACCTTTATTCCACCAAGTACGACGACTAGAGCGGCGAGAATCTGACCGCTTAGCTTCACCTTCGGGGATAATTCACGTATATCATCCAGAACACCGGTCGCTATTATAATGAAGCTCCCAATAATTAAAGTCCATGACTGCGACTTTAATACTGGGTTGTATTCGGGAAAGAATAGAAAGATTCCGAATAAGAAGCTTATAAATATAGCTAAACCACCTAATCGTGGCATAAGTTTCTGGTGAACTTTTCTATAGTTGGGTTGGTCTACAGCTCCAATTTTAATCGCTAGCTTCTTCACTAACGGGGTTATGAGGACCGAAGCTATAAAACAGAATAACAAGGCCTTATACTCCATAAAAGCCCCTCCTCGTGTTGTAGTATATCCATTTCCATAATTGTTGAAGCAGTCAATTAATAACTTTGTTTCCATCGTTACATGGTCATACGATGTACCACGTACACCTGCATAGGCTCAATCACTTCTATCTACCATAACCGTTTTAGCGAATTCGAAAACAATTATGTGCTTGTTCAGAAACATTATAGCCTTCGAGGAATAGCAGGCCTTTATGTCCGATTTCATTAAAATGTATGAGTCAAACAACCTTTTCCCTTTTTCATCCAACTATCTCCCCCATTTGTTCCATATCCATGAATGAAGATGATTCGTTCGGTGGTTGTATTTGCTTCATTCATCAATCATGCTTATTTAAGTTTCACAATTTCAATTCTTAAATATTTCATTGTGATTTTTAAGATTGTGTTAACGCAGTATGAGTGAATGCAAATTTTCGATTACATGTTCGGATTACAGCTGTATGTCGAAATTTGAAGTGATATACTTGGAATTCGGAATAATGACGGAGGAGCGTATAGCATGCTTGATACAATGAAGCACTTACTAGGAGACAAGTCATCAAGACAATTAAAGCCTTACTACCAAACAGTAGAAAGGATTTATTCATTAGAGGCAGAGACCGCTTCTTTATCAGATGAGCAACTTCAGTATAAGACAGTTGAATTTAAAAGCAGAATTGAGAGTGGTGAAACGCTTGACTCACTCAAGGTAGAGGCTTTTGCGGTCGTACGTGAGGCGGCAAAACGCGTCCTTGGCATGCGCCCCTATGATGTGCAGCTCATTGGTGGATTGGCACTATGGGAAGGAAATATTGCAGAGATGGCAACCGGAGAAGGAAAAACACTCGTAGCCACATTACCTGGTTATCTCCGTGCGCTAGAAGGCAAAGGTGTACATATTATTACAGCCAATGAATATTTGGCAGCGCGTGACTATGAGTTAATACGACCATTGCAGGAATACTTAGGGCTTACCGTTGGCCTTAATTTACCTGGCATAAGTATAGAAGAGAAAAAAGCAGCGTATCATGCTGATCTTACATATGGAATTGGTACAGAATTTGGGTTTGATTACTTACGGGACAACATGGCAAAAAGCCAAGACCAGCAAGTACAACGCCCATACCACTATGCATTGATTGACGAAGTAGATAGTGTATTGGTCGATGAGGCCAAAACCCCATTAATTATCGCAGGTAAAATGCAGGCGAGTAAAAACCTTCACGGAGTTTGCGCCATGCTTGCACGTTCTTTCGTTGTAGATGAGGATTATTTCTTTGATGCACAAATGCGTGTTACCTCCCTTTCTGAAGAAGGCATTGCGAAAATAGAGCGTGCATTCGGAATACAGAACCTGTTTGATATGGAGCACCAGACGCTCTACCATTATGTCATTCAAGCTGTCCGTGCCCACAGTATTTTTGAACGCGATGTAGACTATATTGTAGATGAAGGTGAAATTAAGCTCGTTGATATGTTTACTGGACGTGTTATGGATGGACGCACTTTATCAGACGGGCTTCATCAGGCTCTTGAAGCAAAAGAAGGATTGGAACTGACTGAAGAAAATAAAACCCAAGCGACGATTACTGTTCAAAACTACTTTCGTATGTACCCTGTACTCTCCGGTATGACAGGCACGGCTAAGACAGAAGAAAAGGAATTTCAACATACGTATGGCATGGACGTTCTTGCAATACCAACAAATAAGCCTGTCATCCGAGACGACATGGAAGATTTAGTGTTTGGGAAGAAAGAAGAAAAATACGATGCCATTGTAGAAGCCGTGAAAGCAAGACACGCTACCGGTCAGCCAATTTTAATTGGAACAACCTCCATATTGCAATCCGAAGAAATCGCAACCTCTCTAGATAAAGCGAACATTTCGTATGAGCTATTGAATGCAAAAAGTGTCGAACAAGAAGTTCAACTCATTTCACTTGCCGGACAAGAAAATCAAGTTACGATTGCGACAAATATGGCAGGGCGAGGAACAGACGTCATGCTAGGAGAAGGTGTAGCGGAGTTAGGCGGGCTTCACGTGATTGGAACAGAACGACACGAATCACGTCGTATTGATAATCAATTGAAAGGTCGTTCAGGTCGACAGGGTGATCCAGGATCTTCTCAATTCATCATTTCACTTGAGGACGAATTGTTTGAACGCTTTGGAGAGGAAGAAGTAGAACGTAAACAGAAATCGCTGAAAACGGATGACCGAGGACTTATTCTCAATAAAGATATCCATAAATTTGTCGATACAATCCAGACAATTGCACAGGGAAATAATTTCACCATTCGTGAATTCAACTTAAAATTAGATGATGTAGTGAATGACCAACGCAAAGTCATGTATCACATGAGAGAGCAGTTCCTAACGTCTACAAATGCCATTGGTTACGTACAGCCCTACGTGAGGGAACATCTTGCACATCTTGTGGAGCAATCTTGTCCAGAAGCGATGGACCCAGAGGATTGGGACCTCGCTACGCTTGAAGTCCATGTGAACCAATTCATCCCAACCGTTGAAGTCAATTTGACCGAGCAACAAGTTGAGGATGTAGAAGATGTTAAGCGCACCGTTCAATCTTCCGTACGTCGTTATGAGGCACACGTTGAAGAAGTCAAAGACAACAGATCTTTACAATTACGCCTTAGTCGAGCTGCTCTTACCACTATCGATCAACTATGGGTTCGTCACCTTGACATGATGAATCGATTGAAGGAAGGCATTGGCCTAAGACAATACCAACAAGAAGACCCGTTACGTACGTATCAAAATGAGGGATTGGATGTCTTCCACCACACACTACTTGAAATGAAGAAAGAGTATACGCGTTCACTTGCGCATATCATTCACTCCTTCTTTACTCAACAAACGAACCAAGAGGAGGAAAAAGATGCTTAACTTCCTAAAACGCAAAAAAGACAGCGAACAACAATCAACTTACGACCCATCTGTTGTTTCAGCGGAAGAATTAGTAGATGGAGCATCCTCTTCCGGTATGGATGAAGACGTCTACACAGAACTCTCTTTACACCCTCAGTGGAAGGTTACCGAAGAGGACAACTACGTATATCGCTTTAAGAACAATCAGGCACCCGCAATGAAGCCAAATCAGATTTCGTTGTTTGTATTGGATGTGATGCACAAGGAAAACGAGCTTACTGTTGAGGCGTTTGTACGAAGCTCACTGAATAAGAAGATCCAGCTTCAAACAACCAACCTGATGTTAATGCAAGAAGACGGTAAGAAACTTGGACGCAAAGCATTTAGTTTATTTGAGTTAGGTGACTTGCCTCCTCAGTCAAGCAGGCCTTGTATGTTTACGTTTCAGCAACAGGATCTAATTGTACCTTTAGAAGAAATCTCTTCCTCAGACATAAAACTTGTATTTGAGTTTAAAAAAACCACGCCGAAGCATGCGCTTGATCTAGAAGAAAGCTGGAAGCAATCGATGGCAGATGAAGACATCTCTAAACTGCAGGCATTTTCATCTTCATTAAAGCCACTAAAGCCTGGTGAAGTCAACTTTCTTGGCATACAAGTGCGTCAGCAATCTACTGGCGATTTATCTGTCACACTCCTTATTCGGAACGGCAGTGATAAAACAATGAGTCTTCAAAACCTGCCTCTTCAAGTGGAGGACGCAAACGGTGACCTAATTGCCAAAGGAACCTTTACCTTACAAGATTTCACGATTAAAGCGAATACGAGTAAACCTTGGACGTTTATCTTTCCGGCATCTATGTTAAAACAGGAAGAATTTAATTTAGACAGCTGGAGAGTTTCACCTTTTCAATATGATGATTGATTAAACATAAGCAAGGAGACCGTACGCTCATTGTCGAGCATACGGTCTCCTCTTATCCCTAACATCTCTTTGCTGTTCGTCTATTCGTGAATGTTCAAATTTCTGTCACGACTCCCTACAAACTAAACTATTTGTTATGTAGTTGGGACTTTAGCTCACTTAAGAAATCTTCCACTTCCGTAATCCGCTTTTCGTTTGCTTGTGTCATTAAATCCCTCAATATATCATAGAGGGCTCTAGAATCTAACCATTCCAACTCATTCACCTCTTCTCCCTATTATAAGACAAGTACAACCGTTATGTAACATTTTTCTATTTATTGCATAGATTAACCAAATTGTCATCTCTTTCGACCTAGAACTATACACCCTATGATGAACAGTGCTCCCAACACGTCGATGATTACGTCTCCGTAAAACGGGGTACGATTTGGTGTGAACCCTTGGTGGACCTCATCAAAGATTGCGTACATCAGCGTAACCGTTAGACTAGAAACGAAAGCGATGCTCCACACTGCACCAGACTTCTTCACAGCTATATAAAGCAAAAGAGCCAACAAGCCAAATGAAACAAAATGCGCGCCTTTACGTACGATAAATTCAACTACCCCATTCACCCCGAGTGACTCAACGCTAACGGTAGTGTGGTGATACGTAAAGTTAATCGGTTCAAGTACTGGTTTTAAAAACGACAGATTTACATATTCAGAAAGAAAGGGTTTCATGCTTTGGTCTTGATAGGGTGTCGAAGAAGAATAAAATATGACGAGCATCCATAAAGCAGGGTAACACCAATAGGTCCATTTTCTCATGTTTTCATCACCTGTTCTTTACTCTATTGTTAATTATCTGTAAATAAAGTCGGGTACATAGTTGGTTTTTTAATAGCTTCCATTTATAATAATAAACATACATATTGATGTACTCTTTGAAAGGGAGGACAAATCCATGACTGTCAAGAAAGCCATTATACCTGCAGCCGGCCTTGGAACACGCTTTCTACCTGCTACAAAGGCAATGCCTAAGGAAATGTTACCTATTGTCGATAAACCTACCATTCAATATATTGTAGAGGAAGCCATTGAGTCTGGTATTGAAGACATTATTATTGTAACAGGTAAAGGAAAGCGTGCAATTGAAGACCACTTTGATAATTCTTTTGAACTAGAAGAGAATTTGATTAAAAAAGGAAAACTCGAGTTACTTGAGAAAGTCAAGCAGTCTGCTAAAGTAGAAATTCACTATATTCGCCAGAAAGAACCTAAAGGTCTTGGTCATGCTGTGTGGTGTGCTCGTAAATTTATCGGAAACGAGCCTTTTGCCGTCCTACTAGGCGATGATATTGTTCAGTCTGATAAGCCTTGCCTGAAGCAGCTTATTGAACAATATGAAGAAACAGGTTCATCTGTTGTTGGAGTACAGCCAGTTCCAGAAGAAGAGACACATCGTTACGGAGTTGTCGATTCTAAATCTGCAGAAGGAAAGCTTCATGAAGTGAGTCAATTTGTCGAGAAACCCGAACAAGGGACAGCTCCTTCTAACCTGGCAATTATGGGGCGCTACATCCTAACGCCTGAAATCATGGATTTCCTAGAAGAGCAACATATCGGAGCTGGTGGCGAAGTACAACTAACGGACGCCATCCAGAAATTAAATGAACTACAGAAAGTGTACGCTTATGAATTTGCCGGAGACCGTTATGACGTAGGTGAAAAGCTTGGCTTCATTAAGACTACCCTTGAGTTGGCACTTAAGAACGATGAACTTAAAGACGACTTGTACGATTTCTTACAGGAAATTCTTGAAGAAAATAAAATAAAACAATAGCATAATAAAAAGCCCCCTCTACCTTTAGAAGGGGCTTTTTTCTTTCATTTTTAATATCTACTTAAAAGCGAACATGCTGAAGATTCCTTTAATAAATCTTGATAATGGATGTGATCCTTGCTCTGAGTTAGAAGAATGGTCGCCTCCTTCTTCAAAGAGGGCCATCCATTTATACCATAGCAACTTCACAATTTGACGTGGTTTGAATCGTTCTCGATTTTCTTCCTCTTCCTGTTCATCCCCTTTGCCAGTTCCATTCTCTTCATCGTCATCGTCCGATTCTTGATTGACTTTTGTGCCTAGTATGACTGTGCCACCCTGGGACCTAGATGGAAGAGTCATCGTTACTTGCTTTCCTTCTGTCACGTCAATTCTTTGGTTTGAATAGATATCCTCCACTTTTGTATTTGCTTCGAATGGCACATGGAAAGTTACTTCTTTCGCTTCATTCGTTGTATTTAGACCGACCAATACCGAATCTCCTTTGTATTCCCGCTGAAATACGAGATAACCTTGGTCATTTCCACCAGCAACAGTAGAGCGAGTCCCCTTGCTAAATACATCAGAATACTTGTCACGCGCATGCAACAATGACTGATAATGCCTCAACAAGTCATTCTCTTCTGTAGCGAGACTCCAATCCATATCGTAACGATTCTTAGAAAATTCACCCTTATCCATATCACGAGCTGATTTACCAGACAAGCCAAGTTCTTCACCATAGTAAATCACCGGCTGTCCCTTGGCCGTAATTTGGAGAGTAGCAGCAACTTTGAATTTACTTCGATCTCCTTCGAGTGCCGTTGCCAAAAATCCATCTTCATCATGGCTACTCAAAAACTGTCCAAGCATGTAAGTATCGTTAATCGTTGAGTTTCGCTTCTCTAGCTCCTCCTGGGCACCTTCTAGATCCCCTTTAACGAATCTTTCGGCCTGATGCTTAAAGTCAAAATCAAGAAGGGAGTCCATCTCGCCATCGTTTAGATAGCCGCCTGTATTTTGAGAGCTCCCTCCATAATATTCGCCGATAAGCTTAAAATCTGGTTTCCTCTTCGTCAGTTCATTTTTGAACGCTTTCCATGTAGTGTCTTCTACATGTTTCACAGTATCTACACGGAAGTAGTCAATGGTATCGCCGCGTTCGGTTCGAGCTTGCTCAATCCAGTCCGCTTGCCATTGGATAAGCTGGTTACGTACATTCTCATCTTCTGTCCTAAAGTCCGGTAGTCCGGCTAATTCTCCTTTAACAACGTCTGTACCGCCGTCACGGAGCATACCCTCGAACACTGAACGCTCCTTCTCAGTTGGGAATTCTTTAATATCTTCTGTCTCTTTCGCATTCATGCCATAACCTGCGTGATTTAACACCACATCCACCATAATCTTCATATCACGGTCATGGGCTTTATCAATTAACTCCTTAAACTTGTTCAGGTCACCAAGGTGTTCATCAATGGAGGTGAAATCTTCTGCCCAATAGCCATGGTAGCCAAATTGAGAGCCATCTTTGTTGTGACGCAAATCCCATTCAATGTTATCTACGATTGGAGTAATCCAAATCGTGTTAATCCCTAGTTCCTCTAAATAATCAAGTTTGTCGATAATCCCCTGGAAATCCCCTCCATGATAGGTTTCTGGATGACTCGTATCGTAGTCCATACCATTCGGATCATCGTTCGTAGAATCTCCATTGTGGAAGCGATCGGTTAACATAAAGTAAATTCTCGACTCATCCCAATCGAAATCATCATCTTCTTTTTCAACAACCGTTACGGTTGCCTGTGCATTATGCGCATTGCCAAATTCATCTATAAGCTTAATAGGTAACGTCTTTTGGCCAGGAGCAACTGATTGTGAAATAGAGATGGTGTGCCTCATCAACTGAATATCAATAGGTTGATTGGAATCTCCACCTACAGCTGTCTCATCTACATAAGCTTCTTCGATGGAAACATCTTCTTCAGAGGTTGCTTCAATGTGAAGAACAGCATTCTCATCATAGCTTACGGTTTCTGGAGTTATCGTTGCATCAATGTTGAAATCTGGGATGGAATACTCAATAGAAGACGACTCATTGTATGGGTCTTTGACTTCAGCGGTCTTTCCATCATCATGTACAAGGAAGGTGTAATTGATTGTGCCTTCCTCAAGCTCTTCTAGGGTAAACGTATAGTACTCATTCTTTGAATCATACATCATGTCATACGTGTCAGTTCCAACCTTCACTTGTACATTGTCAATCGTCCCCATACCATTTGCTTTATAGCGTTCTGGGTCTCGGTAATAAAACGTGACCTCTCCATCCTCAAGCTTCGGTCCTGTAACTGCCGGAACGACATGAATAGCTTCTTCACCGCTCGTAACATGAACCTTTGTGAGGGTTTCGTCGGGATGTATTGGGATATAGCGATCTCCACCATAGTCTTTCTCTTCCCAGTTTCCCCTTCGAACGATAAATCCTACAGAAGTAGCTTCTGGACTAATCTCAAACGTTGTTCTAGCCCCAGCTTCCGTTATCCTTTCAAATATTTTTTCACCATCTTCTACTCCTGTCTGCCAAGTCCACAGGTTCCAACCATCATAGTTGCCATCTTCTCTTTCATACGTGAACTGGACATATTTTTGCTTGTATTCTTTTACGGTCAGCTCCATGGTTGCTTTCTTGTCTCCCGCTTGAACGGTAATCGTTGTCTTCCCAACTCCGTGCCCTGTGACTTCCCCATACGCATTCACACTCGCTACAGAAGGGTCATCAGAACTCCACGTTAAGTCGGGATTACGCATTTTCTGTTCAAACTGATCGTTTACAGATGCCATTAACTGAGTTGATTTTCCTTCATAAAGAGAAGAATCCCCTGTTAACGTAATGCTGCTTGGTATGAATGTATCTACTTTTACCGCAATTTCCTGACGTAAATCACCCGCTTGAACTTGAATGGTTGCTTCCCCATTGCTTATTGCCTCCAGCTTTAGACCACTCGCTTTCACAACTGAATCGTCTGATGAGCTTAACGTTAGTGATTCGGCCATTGGATTTCCTTTTTGGTCAAGAACCTTTGCTTTAATAGTGCGAACATCTCCAGGCTCCAATCCTATCAATGTAGGTTCGACCTGTATGGAAGAAGGTGTCGGCGTATAGGACTGTTCTTCGTCATACAGCACCATCATAGACAAACCTGAAACAGAAGCAGTATTTCCGTTAATCGTATTCAACGATTCGGTTCCTGCTTGTTTGTCATTGACGACCACGTTCCAATCTCCATTAGAAGGAAGATTTACTTCCTGATTGCCGTCGTTAGCATTGTAGATGACGACAATGTTGTTCCACGTATCGTTGTTGGCGTAGTCGTTTAGTGTGTAGGCGACAACATTGTTCTCAGCATGATAGACGTCCAGATGCTGATTAATGGTTTCAGCCGACGTCATTCGAAACGCTGGATGTTCCGAGCGAAGTTTCGTTAGCCCTTTGTAGTAATCAAATACTTCAGTAAACTTCGCCTTATTTTCCCATTGAATAGCGTTTACAGCGTCTGGACTCTTATAACTGTTGTGGTCACCATACTTGGAACGAAGCATTTCTGCCCCTTCATGTATAAATGGAATCCCTTGAGACAAAAGAACAATTCCATTCGCTAACAAGGAACGTTTCACCGTCTCATTGCTCATAACATCTTCTGGAATGATTTGCTTATAAGGTGTAGCTGCTTCGACAGCTTCTTCAACCGAATTAAAATTCTTGGCACTCTCGCCTTGAAGCTCCCCGTCCTTAATATCGAGGAAACCTAATTCTTTTTCTAATCCTTGCGTCTTCACAATCTTGTCCCATAGATTTAAATTATCATGGGCCGTGACATAATTAATGGTCTCAGATGGAAGAGCTGTAAAGTCATCAATTGCCCCTCTTACTCCTTTAACAACCTTTTCTTCGTTGCCACTTGCCCCAGTTGCAAATCCCTTAGATGCATCATCACTTCCACCTTTAATCGCATTTCGGAAGTTATCGTTAAACACAGCGAAGTTATTATTCTTCTGTGAGCCCTTTAGTGTTTGTAAGTTGGCAGGGAGGACAGAACCCCCAGCTTGCCACGGTTCACCGTAGATGAGAATGGATGGGTCAACTTCGTCATGGAGCATATCAGTTAGTTCTTTCATAGTAGGTGTATCAATTAATCCCATTAAATCAAAGCGGAAGCCGTCAACATTATATTCCTCAGCCCAATAGCGAACAGAATCTTTAATATACTTCCGTACCATAGGGCGTTCTGAGGCGACTTCGTTCCCTACGCCAGAACCATTCGCAAGCTTACCAGTTTCCGTCTTTCTATAGAAATAACCTGGTACAATTTTGTTAAACGGCCCATTCTTCACCTCAAACGTATGATTGTAAACTACATCCATAACGACTCGAATGTCGTTGTCATGAAGAGCTTGTACCATTTGCTTGAATTCAGTAATTCGATTGCTTGGATCGTTAGGATCTGTTGCAAACGAACCTTCGGGGACATTGTAATTTTGTGGGTCGTACCCCCAGTTATACTTTGCATTGTTTGAGGTAGGATCATCAACAGTCCGTTCGTTAACCGTCTTAAAATCATACGCTGGCAGCAAGTGAACCGTTGTAACGCCTAGTTCCTTTAAGTGATCTATGCCAATTGTGTTACCTTCTTGGTCTGTTAATCCTTCCTCTGTAAAGGCAAGATATTTCCCTTTATGCTCAAATGGAGCTTGTTCATCGATTGAAAAGTCACGGATTTGCATCTCGTATAAAATCGTGTCTGTTGGCTCAGGGAGCGGGGGCTTCTCATCCGGATTCCAAACGGATGGATTCGTATCCTCCAATGGAACAACTGCTGTCCGTTGTCCATTCGCAGCGACCGCTCGAGCATATGGGTCCACAACGTAGTTGGCTGTGCCATCCGCAAATTCAACCTTATACATGTAATAGCTGCCTGCAAGGTCTTGGGCTACAGTCAAATCCCATACCCCATTATTGGAACGTTTCATAATACGTTCCTCTCCATCTGAATGATCTGTAACCACCCCATTCTCGTTGTAAGTGCCTGCTTCATCATATAAAGATACGGACACGCTCGTTGCAGTAGGTGCCCACACTTTAAAGGTGCTCTCATCATTAGAATACGTTAATCCTAAATCGACCCCACTATAATAAAACTGAGGGTCATCGAGGATTTTTCGCATTGTGACTTCTTGTTTAGAAAACTGGTCGTTATTGACGGAATAAAGGTTCGTCACATCTAGCTTCCCGTCTATTAACGTTAGTTCCGCTTTTGTCTCAGTCACTTTAGAGGCTTTCACTTCAACATTTTTGCCTTCTGTTTCGTTCCGAAGTGTAAACGTGCTAAGCTTCCCTTCTTCCAGTGCAGCAGAAGTATGCACGTAAATCGCATCCATCGCATCAGCATAAGCCGTCTGGATGGAGTCTCCTGTGTTTACACGATCCTTAGAATAATAGACGGTATCATCTCCCTCGACTAGCCAAACTTCAACAGACGATTCTCCACTTGGTATCTCCGCCTTTACCTCCATGTCTTTTGCTTCCCATTCCCCGAGTCGCGGGAGGATATTTAATACCTTCGATTCAATTTCATACGTACCTTGTGCGAAGCCATCCTCTGTCACAGTCTCAAATCCGTATGAACCTCCATCCTGTCCATCTTCCCAGAGCCACAAGTTCCAACTATTCGCTTGTTGATCATAGCGAAAGTAATTAATCGTATACGTATACGTTTGGCTCTTTTCTTGTATGGCAACTGTATGCTCAAGCATTCCATTGTTATACTGTGCAAGAAGAGTGAATGTACCTGTTGCGTCACTGGTTGTTATAACTTCACCATTTTCAATTGTGACACCTGCAACCTGCTCTTTTAACGACCAGTTTGGTTGTACAGGCTCACTCGTACCATCAGCTTTAAGAAAACTGGCCTCTAAGGATAGCGATTGGCCAGCTTCAACTTCTGTTGACATTGATGTCGTTAGCCCTGGCACGGATACCACACTGTTTCCGTTCGCAGTCTTCTCGTTCAACGGATCTGTCACCCATACACCATCGTAATAGAATTTATATTCATAATCTCCTGGCTCTACGTCTGATAATGTAAGGGACCATACATCATCCTGTCCTTTCGTCATCTTCTTTCCTTCGTCCCAATCTGTCAGATTCCCTCTCAAGTGAACATCGGTTTGAACTTCATTTGAACCTTTAAAGTTGAATGTTACTTCGCCATCTCCATTTACCGTTGGACTTTGTAAAGTCTCTTCTGCCGCCCAAACCCCTATTGGTGACAAAACGATTTGAAGAAGCATGGCAACCACTAGAATAATCGAAAACGACTTTTGCCTACTTTTCATCCTTTAAACGTCCTCCCCCTATGGTTTTCCCTTACACCCACACTCGTTCAAACGGTTGCACAAATCTCACCACCCATCCCCCTATGCTGTATATGTAAGTAACCCGGAAATGAAATCGATTGCACCAATGATGCACAGTGTTTTGTAAGCGCTTAATTTAAGTGTACCTAGAATACTAGATTTTGGCAACTAGGCGAAAAGTACGAAAAAAGCTAGATTCCTTAATCGGAATCTAGCTTCATCCTCATTACGTTATATCCCCATACTAAATTTACTGAGTCGTCGTAGCTCGGCTTCTGCCTCTTTTAATTGATAATGAGCATCCTCAACTGCAATTGTCTCAAATTGAATCCGCCCACCTTGAGGTAACTGCGCCACCTTCCATAGGTCTGTAGAGACGATTGTTCCAATAGTGGCATACCCCCCAGTTGTTTGACTGTCCGCCATTAAAATAATGGGATCTCCACTACTTGTAACTTGAATCGTACCATAAGTTACGGCTTCAGATAGAATATCTCCAGTCGTGTGAAACTGTAGAGATGCTTCTCCGTTGAGCATCGTTCCCATACGATCCCCCCGTCCAACAGTCCACGTTTCGTTATAAAAGGTATGGAGGCTCTCTGGAGTAAATAGAGCTTCATGGCGACTTCTTACAACCCGCAACGTCACTTCTTCCTCATAAACAGGACACGCTTGTGCCAAAAGCCCCTTACGATGATGACCATTAACGGGTGCTGCCGCCTCTAAAACGTCTCCAACTCTTAACGCTTGGCCATATCCACCCTTTTCGTAGGTAGAGGCACTACCTAGCCATACCGGAGCAACGAATCCGCTCTGAACTCCAAGATAGGCTCTCACACCAGACTTTGGTCCTTTGAATACCAATCGATCACCTGCCTCTACAGAAAACGTTGTCCACATCGGAGCGGACTCTCCGTTTAAACGCACATCAAGATTCCCTCCTGTGACGACTAGTAGGTGGGAAGAAAGGACTTCGAACTCTGTTCCGAACAACGTAATCTCCAAACAAGGTGCCTGCGCTTTATTATTTATAAGAAGGTTGGCGATTCGGTAGGCCCGCTGGTCCATCGCGCCCGACATTGGAACACCATAAGAACGAAAGCCAATCCTCCCACTATCCTGGACGGTGGTATACAGCCCAGGCTTCGTTACTCTTAACACTGGACTACTCATTGCATTCTCCTGCTTTCTGAACGCCTATCCCTTGATTCTTCATCCAAGATATCACCATTTCAATATGTGGGACGGCACTCTCACCGTCGCCATGAAAGCAAAGCGTATCTACTTCCATAGGAACGAGCGTTCCATCTGTCGCACGAACTCGTCCGTTTACTAGTAGCTCTTCTACATGTTCCAATAATTGGTGCCGGTCTTTAATGACAGCGCTTGGCTCTCGACGTGGCGTTAGTTCCCCATTAAGAGTATACGTCCGGTCTGCGAACGCCTCACGTGCGACCGTGATTCCAGCCTTCTCTGCGGCATGGTGTAGTTTGGATTGAGACATAGCAAATAGAATGAGTCCATCTCCGCTATCTTTGGTGGCACGAACAACCTCATCTGCTATGTCTTCTCGTTGATTTGCCATATGATAGAGGGCCCCGTGTGGTTTTACATGTTGCATCGTCACACCGTGAACCTTGCAAAATCCGTTTAATGCTCCAATTTGATAAATAAGCATTCGATACACTTCTTCAGGAGTTACATCAATAACGCGACGCCCAAACCCCATTATATCTGGAAGCCCTGGGTGTGCTCCCACAGCTACCCCTCTCTCTTTAGCCAAACGAACCGTCTGCTCCATCACATTAAAATCTCCGCCATGAAACCCACATGCTATATTTGCTGAAGTAATGCAGTCCAACAACAATTGGTCTTCCCCGACTTGGAAGGCCCCGAAACTTTCACCTAAATCCGCATTTAAATCAATATGTTTCAAATCGTTCTACACCCTTTCTGACTTCATATACATCACGTTCTACTTGGTCTTGTATAACTTTGAATTCTGCTAAGTCAACCTCATAAAACCTGACATACTCCCCAGCCTTAAGCAAAAATGGCTCCCCTCTGCGCCGATCCACTAACGGAATGGGCGTGCGCCCAATGATGTTCCAGCCACCTGGGGAAGCTACTGAATAGACCCCAGTCTGCGCACCCGCTATGCCTACAGACCCAGCAGGCACATCATTCCTAGGCGTTGAGCGCCTCGGTTTTGACAAACGCTTGTCCAGTCCACCTAAGTACGGAAAACCTGGTAGAAAACCAATCATATAGACAAGGTAGTCTTGGTCTGCATGAAGTTGGATAACCTCCGATACGTCCACTCCTACGTAAGTGGCTAGCTCTTCTAAGTCGGGTCCGGCCTCTCCACCGTAGCAAACTGGAAGATGGACAATGGTTTTGTTTCGAGAATCGTTCATGAAGGACGTCTCTTCATATATCTGTAAGAGCTTTTCTTTCAACTCAAGAAACGTAAGTTCTAGCGGATTGTAGTAGACGGTTAAAACCGTATAGGAAGGAACGATTTCTATGATGGGAAGATCTTTCTGATGATGTAACGCGGAGTGTAATGCCATCACCTTTTCATGCGTATCACGTGTTATGGCTGTTCCAAGCTCTATTTTAACCGCTACATCTCCAAATGGGTCTATTCGCATGATATTGCTCCTCCTCCTCTTTAATTAAATCGCACCAATATTCAAACAATAGCAAGTAGAAAAATAGACCTCTCCTTACTCTAAGAGGTCTATTTTCTTTGTTAACGATGTAATAATCCAATCTTAATAGACGTCCAAATTGTACGAGGCTCTTGAATCTTTAAATTAGTCCAGGAAATCTCGTTAGCTTGTACGGGTGTAATAAATGGTTGGCCTGTTTGATAAGCTTTAGGACCAGCATCAGCCACAAACGTCCCTTCTGAGACCCCGCTGACCACCTGAGTTTCTCCATTGACTTCTAACCCTGTCCCTACTTGGGTCGCTTCAATTGTCCCTTGGCTGGTCATGACCCAGACATAGCGAACCTTCTCTCCTAACTTTTCTTTTAGCCTTTCCTCGGTTGAATCAGTAGCTTCGTAATCATCTACCTCTCTGGTTTCATCATCTGAAACTTCTTCCTGCTCTTCACGTTTGGCACTTTCTTGAGGATCACTCACAACGTCGTTTCCAGAC
This sequence comes from Pontibacillus halophilus JSM 076056 = DSM 19796, assembly GCF_000425205.1. Classification (GTDB taxonomy): domain Bacteria; phylum Bacillota; class Bacilli; order Bacillales; family BH030062; genus Pontibacillus_A; species Pontibacillus_A halophilus. The sequence goes on from NZ_AULI01000001.1 coordinate 139,023, forward strand.
TCATGATCTGCCCCTTCTTCAAGGACAACTTGTTCATGAATCCAATTTGACTTAGCAGTCGTTGCTTCTAATGCTTCTGCCGTTACGAACTCTACGGTTGTGTGATAGCCAGGCAATACGCGATCATCTACATCGTCCAACGTAATGATAAACGGGTAAACACTTTCCTCTGATTCTTTTTCGGGATAAGTATGTACACGGTCCACAGAACCTTCCCATTTTGTCTGATTGGTCTCAACCGTTCCCCTTACAGGTATCCCTGATTCAACTAGCTTACGATTCCCTTCATCCAAATTACCAGAAACAATCCATTCATTCGTTTCTACTGTCATTAAAGGGGCCTCTAAAGATTTAGAAATTTTAGTTACTGTACCCTCGTGTATACTCGAAACTTCAATGACTTGACCACTAGCCTCAAGCTGGTTTAATTGATTGGTTAACATCTCAAGTTCCGCTTGTTTTTGAGCCAGTTGGAGTTGCTTATCTTTAATTGCTGTCTCTTTTTGTAATTCCTCTCCAACGAACGATTCTTTATCTTCTTCCTCTTCCAACGAACGATTTAAATCTGACTCTGGTATTTGAAAATCTTCCACCTCATCTATGTAAGCTTGTAACGCATCGATTTCATCTTCCACCTTTGCAGATTGCGTTTCCAAACGATTGCGGGTCACGTTGTAATCACGCACAATATATTCATAGATTGGCGTACCCTCTGATACTTCATCGCCCTCTTGCACAAGGAATTGTTGGAAAGAACCAACCTCATCATCAAAGTAAAGAGGCTCTTGCTTGGAAGATTCAAATACGCCCTCTTCGTACACCTTCTCATACAAATCGTTTGTGTAAATACTGTCGTACTGATGGACAAAGGATGTCTGTGTAAGTTGCCCCTCCTCATACCATAGGAGAACACCATTCGTTACGATAAAAAGAACGAACGCAAGAAGGAGGAGCTTCCTTTTCGTTTTCCGCTTCATTAGTAACCTCCTGAACAAAAGCTTTCCCTATAAAAATTGTACATCAAAATATGTAAGCCAAACGGCACAAGCCCAATAAAGAATATGTACACTTAGCACGAGGATCCATGTTTTCCAACGGGCCAGTTCACCGATGAAACGAATAAATTTATATTGGAACCATACAATCCATACCTGAACGATCGATAACACACCCGCGATGAGAACGATCCATTCTTTGTCTGTGAAATAGCTCGCGATAATTCCAAACGAGAGAGGTGATACAAACCACTCCAGCCCAAGCGTTACCATCATCACAATCCAAAAGATCCGCTCTACTAATAACACTCCTACTACATTGAGCTGCATCGTCAGCAGTTTTCGATAGGGAACCCTCGTAAACCCCCAGAATAGAAAAGAGCTGAAAAATAGAAGAAGAACTCCTACTAGTAAACCGTACGCCATTCTCCCAAGTACGAAGAATAGTTTCAAGGATTCATAAGTTGAGACCGAAACAGCTGTTGCCTGCTTCGATATGGGTTGAGAACCTAATCCAAACCATGCCATCAATCCGTATATACCAACGGTTAAGAGGAGGAGAAGAAAAACCCTCTTCCACAACCCGACTATTTTCTCAGCAGCTTTGATTCGATGAAGTTGATCTTCCTGTCGAATATAGAGTTTAAATATCCCCACGTTATCCATGCCACACATCCTTCTTTCTACAAACTTCATGTAAGGAACTCATTAGTTTGAGTCTACATTTATTACCTATCATAGTTCAAATCATCCTAATATGAAATTCAAGTTTTCGTAAAATTCTTCTCTTTTCTTGTTATGTTCTGTCATATTTCAGTTTAATCAAGCAAAAACTAGGTTATATCACTTCTAATTCATCTAAACTCTATCTCTACATAATGAACTTGTGGAATTTCACATGCTCCGTTATTGACAGGCTTACCCCCTTTTTTCGTATAATAGCATAGGACTTTTCCACATCAATTTAGGAGGCTCTTATACTTTATGGAAACCGAAAATCGAGAAACGTTAGACCGAACGCTGAAGCCCCACTGGGTTTGGGCCATTGCATTTGGTTCAGCAATTGGATGGGGAGCATTCGTGCTTCCAACAGATTGGATGAGCGATGCAGGACCCCTCGGCGCTGTCATCGGACTTTTACTAGGTGCCCTTTTAATGATTGTCATTGGCGTTAGCTATGGCTTCTTAATTAAGCACTTCCCGGTATCCGGTGGGGAATTTGCGTACGCGTATATCGGATTTGGCCGTACCCACGCCTTTATCGCAGGCTGGTTCTTAACTCTTGGCTATATGTGTATTGTAGCTTTAAACGCAACGGCCTTAGCACTGTTAGGGAAATTCCTATTCCCGAACTTAGTCAAAGTTGGCTATCTGTATACGATTGCAGGTTGGGACGTTTACTTCGGTGAAATCTTAATTGCAAGCTTAGCCCTCATACTTTTCGCGTTTTTCAACATTCGCGGAACAAGCTTTTCAGGTCGTACTCAGTTTATCTTTACGATGATACTCATCGCAGGTGTCACACTCGTTACAATTGGTGCCCTAATGAGTGACACGACAAGCACAGCGAACTTTACACCGCTCTTTGCGACAGACAAATCTGCTATTGCTGCAATTCTATCGATACTTGCGATTGCACCATTTGCATATGTAGGATTTGATAATATCCCGCAGGCTGCAGAAGAATTTAACTTCCCAGCGAATAAAGCATTCAAGCTAATCGTTTATGCTTTGCTAGCTGCTGGTGTGGCTTATGCCATTATGATCTTCATTACTGCAAGCATTCAACCTTGGCAGCAGTTGGTCTCTCAGGACTTGAACTGGGGAACTGGGGTCGCTATTGAAAGTGTACTTGGCAAAGTTGGAGTCTTTACCATTGCAACTGCGCTCGTCATGGGCATTTTTACTGGTTTGAATGGTTTCTACCTCTCTTCAAGCCGCTTACTATTCGCTATGAGTCGTGCACGCATCCTACCAAGCATGTTTCGTAAGCTACACCCGAAACACAAAACACCTTATGTTGGTATTCTGTTTACAGCTGTCATTTGCTTGATTGCTCCTTGGTTCGGACGTACAGCACTACTATGGATTGTTGATATGTCCTCAACCGGTGTGGCGATCGCTTATTTCTATTGCTGCTTTACAGCTTATAAGTTCTTTAGTTGGAATGAAGCAGGTCGTACAAGCACAAACTTAAATGTAGTCGCCCCAGGGAAAAAGCTTCTTTCCTTACTAGGAATTATTAGTTCTCTTGTATTCCTAGCGCTTCTCCTCATCCCTGGTTCACCTGCTGCACTTGCAGCTCAACCTTGGACGGCACTGATTATTTGGGTAGTACTTGGAATTGTCTTCTATCTCGTACAACGTAAAGACATTAATAAAATCTCTAATCGTGAATTGAACTACCTTATTCTTGGTAAAGAAGAGATCTAATAAAATATTCGACCATTGAAATCTATTTACGGGAAGCCAGCGAGAGAATCGCTGGCTTTTTTTACATTTTAACTGATCTAAGCCTCTATAATTACCCTTTACCTATAAAATCTAAACTATATTTAGTTAAATTCCCCACTGTAGTCCTATATAAAATCATCTATACCAATCCTATTAATTGTTTTATTTTTATATTGTTACAAAAAAGGGGCCATTCGTCCCTATTCATATTAACTCCATGTAACAACTCCGCCTAAAGGACGATTATACATTTTTTGTTTATTATGGAAGAAGTCATCTGTAATCGGTTTCATCCTTGTTAAATCAACGGTATAGTTCATAAGTCCTTCCACCATTTTTCCATCGTCCTTCCATTGAAGACAAATCACCCGACCTGTATATTTACCGTGTACAACCCATTTCGTACAAATTCCCAAAATGAGGTGACAGAACAGATGTACAGAAAATCAAAAAACATGAGTCGTATTATTGCTTCCATGGCAGTCGCGACTACCGTTGCTACAGCAGCAGCTCCTAACGTCCTAGCGGTGACTCAGCCCCACCCAGACGAAGAGCTTAACCAGGAGAACGTAAAGAAACAGATGTCTGTTCAAGGATTCGAGAAACTTGAAGACGGTGTGAAACTACAACTATCCGACAACAAAACAGCGACAATCCGCCTCTTTGCAGAAGACATGGCGAAAGTATCCATCCTAAAAGACGGCGAGGAAGAATACTACTCTTCTGGAATCGCTAAGAAAGAATGGGATGCACCTGAGTTCGACATTGAAGAAGAAGACAATGTCATTACAATGGAAACAGAAGAAATCACGGTTAAGATTAAGACAGAGCCATTCGGGATTAAATTCCTTGATAGTGATGGCAATGTGATTAACGAAGATTATATGAAGAACGGCTCCGGCTATGACGAAGACCGTCCTTATGTGTATAAGAAAACGAATAAAGATGAAGCTTTCTACGGATTCGGAGAGCAAGCTGGCTTGAACTTAAACCAGCGCGGTGAGAGCCTAGGCATGTTCAACACGGATGCATACGCATACCAAACGGACACCAAATACCTTTACACTTCTGTTCCATTCTTTATGGGACTAAAAGATGAGAAAGCATACGGAATCCTATTCGACAACGCCAACCGTTCTTACTACGAAATGGCTTCTGAAAGCGATGATTACTACTATTTCTATGCTGATGGTGGACAGCTTACATACTATTACATGTATGGCCCTGAAATCCAAGACGTGTTAGATCGCTACACAGAACTTACAGGGAAAATGGAACTCCCTCCAAAATGGTCTCTTGGCTTACACCAAAGTAAATGGGGCTATACAGCAGATGAAATTGAAAATGTAGCTTCAACTTACCGTGAGAAGAACATTCCGCTTGATACGATGCACTTTGATATCGACTACATGGTGGACTACAAAGTATTCACATGGGCAGATGATTACGGCAGTGAAGATCTACACAACAAGCTAGACGATATGAACTTCCATAAGATTACGATTAATGACCCGGCGATTAAGAAGGAAGAAGGCTATGAGTTCTACGAAGAAGGCGTCGAAAACGACTATTACGCGAAGAACCCAGACGGCTCTAACTTTGTCGGTGAAGTATGGCCTGGAGATTCCGTATTCCCTGACTTCTCACGCGAAGAAGTTCGTGAATGGTGGGCAAACGAACATGATGTTCTCTTTGACAAAGGAATCGATGGCGTATGGAATGATATGAACGAACCAGCCGTATTCGATGGTCCCTATCATACAATGCCTCTAGATGTAGAATTTGGAGAAGGCGAAGATACAATGTCGCACGAAGCGTACCACAACCTTTACGGACATGATGAAGCAGAAGCCACTTACAATGCATTTAAGAAGTATAAACCAGAAGAACGTCCATTTGTCCTTACACGTGATGCATACGCAGGTACTCAACGCTATGCTGCCTTATGGACAGGGGACAACGTAAGTCAATGGGATCACCTACAAATGTCTCTTCCTATGAATGCGAACGTAGGTCTTTCCGGACAACCATTTGTCGGAAACGATATCGGTGGCTTCGCAGACCGTCCAGATAAAGAGATGTACGCGCGTTGGATTGAAGTTGGCGCATTCCTTCCATTCTCCCGTATCCACTATGATAATGATGCGAAGGCAGAAGTGAAGCAAGGTCAAGAACCTTGGGCATTCGGTCAAGAAGTCGAAGAAATTAGTAAGAAATATATTGAAATGCGTTACAAGCTAATGCCTTACCTTTACAACACGTTTAAAGATGCGTCTGAGACAGGTTCACCTGTACAGCAACCGCTTGTGTATCAGTTCCAAAAGGACGAGAACACGTACGATATTGCAGACCAATTCATGTTTGGTGAGTCCATGATGCTTGCCCCAGTTGTGAAAGAGGGCCAGACTAAACGTGACGTCTATCTTCCAGAAGGCGAGAACTGGGTGGACTACTGGACAGGTAAAGAATACGAAGGCGGACAAACGATTCAAGTTACAGCAGAGCTTGATGAGCTTCCAATCTTCATGAAGAAAGATTCCATGGTGCCTACCCGTGAAGTTCAGCAATACACGGATGAAAAGCCATTAGAGAACCTTGTACTAGACACGTATCTTGACGAAGAAGCGACATACTCCTTCTATGAAGATGATGGCGAATCTTACGAGTATGAGAATGGTGCATTCAACATCACAGATTTCAAAGTTGAGCGTAAAGGCAAGAAGATTACCTTCCAACAAGAGAAAGTGGAGACAGGCTACAACTCTGACCTTGAATCTGTAACACTTAAGCTAAACGGAGAAGCAGCACCGAAGAGAATTAAAGTTGGCTATAAGAAATACAAGCAAGTGGACAGCGTAGAAGAAGTAAAAGCAAATGAAGGCACTTACTTCTACGATGAAGAAACGAACACGATTTACGTGACAATCCCTGCCGATGAATCCGGCAAAGTAAAAATCAAGACAGACAAGAAGTCTAGCGGATCTGATAAGAAGTCTGACGATGACGACCGAAATGAAGAGCGCGAAGACGAGGATAAAGAGTCTGATCATGAGAATGAAAATGAACGTGAAGACGAATCTGACGATGAGCGTGAGTCTGACGATGACGAGCGTGAGGAAGATGAAGATGAGTCTGATGATGAAGATAATGAGCGCGAAGACGACGAGAATGAGTCTGACGACGAAGAAAAGGATGACGACCGCGAGTCTGATGAAGACCATGAAGATGCCGGAGACGATCATTCCACTACGATTAACGAAGATAACGATACAACAGTAATCAACGAAGACAATGATACGACTGTTGTGAACGAGGACAACGACACAACTACAATCAATGAAGACAACGATACAACTGTTGTGAACGAAGACAATGACACAACAAATGTAGTAAACACGGATAACAGCCAAGATAACGACAGGTTTACCACGAATGAGAAGACAGTCAATAACCTCTTTGATTCATTCAGCCTATTCGGAAATGGTGGCTTTGGCTTCTTTAACAATAGCTTTAACCAGAACATCCAAGGTGACGATAATGTTCAGAACATGAACAATAAGTTTATCTTTGGCAACACGTTCATCTTTGACCTATAAAAAGAAACATTAAAAGAAACCTAGTGAATAAAGACTAGCAGACTCCAGTCTGTTAGTCTTTTTCCTATATGAGTAAGGAGCATACATCATGAAAAGACGAACAAAATGGATCATCGCCTTATCCATATTAATCCTTGCTGTCATTAGTTTAAAGTGGCTGCCATCAACCAACACAACAACAAGTGACACATCAGACATTACTTCGCTTGAGATTGACAAGGCCATGTACCAACCTGGAGAACCAGTTACCTTCTCTGCCACGCTCAACCAACCTTCGTCAGAGCTAACCATTCATTACTATCATTTGTCAGAACGAATCGAAACGGAAACCATCGAAGCCCCTTCGAAGGACGCCACATGGACATGGACTCCTCCTAAAGAAGATTACAAGGGATACCTGGTTAAGGTTTCAACACCAAGCAGCACGAAAACGATTGGTGTTGACGTTTCGTCCACATGGACCAAGTTTCCACGATATGGATTTTTATCTCACTTCGAGGAAATGGACCCTTCTAAACAGCAAGACACAATCAAGCAGCTTAATCGCTATCATATTAACGGACTTCAATACTACGACTGGCATGACGAGCATCATCAACCGCTAAAAACTGATGGCGCGAAGCCTCTTTCAAGTTGGGCGAACATCGCCAATCAACCCGCAGTCTATGACACAATTGACCGTTATATCCAATTGGCAGATGATCGGAATATGGCGTCTATGGCTTATAACTTGTTGTATGGAGCGCTTCAACAATCAGAGCAAGATGGAGTGAAGCCCGAATGGTTCATGTATAAAGACGACCAAGGCAATGCTTATGATTATCATCCTCTACCAGAGAATTGGAAGAGTCACGTCTATTTGACAGACCCAACGAACGTGGGTTGGCAGCAGTACCTATATCGTGAGATGAACCACGTGTTCTCTCAACTTCCATTTGACGGTTGGCACATCGACCAACTCGGAGACAGGGGGAAAGTTTACACGAAAGAGGGCGAACCCATTGATCTAGCAAGCAGTTACAATGGATTTATCCAGAACGCTCAAGCTAAAATGCCCGACCAAACACTCGTGATGAATGCCGTTAACCAGTATGGACAGTCATCGATTGCACAATCGACAGTTCCCTTTCTTTATACAGAAGTGTGGGAGCCTTACCAAACTTACGGAGACCTCTACAACATCATTAAAGAAAACGATACGTATAATAAGAATTCTGTTCTGGCTGCCTATATGAACTATGACTTGGCGAATGAGGACGGCCAGTTCAACAAGCCAGGGGTACTTTATACAGATGCGTTAATCCTTGCAAGCGGCGGAGCTCATATTGAACTTGGAGAACACATGCTACAGAAAGAATTCTTCCCACACGACAAGCTTCAAATGGGTGAATCATTACAGGACCAACTCGTTCACTACTACGATTTCATGGTTGCCTATGAGAACTTGTTACGCGGTGACGTTACGGAAGCTCCACTCGAGATGTCGACGAAAGATTGGGTACAACTCTCATCCCAACCCCAACAAGGGAAGTTATTCTCCTTCGCCAAGACGAACGAATCGTCTAAAATTATACACGTGCTCAATTACTTCGATGCGTCACACATGAAATGGCGTGATTCAAATGGAACACAACAACAACCTACTACGAAACACGACCTAGAATTATCAATTAAAGAGGAACGCCCCGTGGAACACGTATGGGTTGCTTCCCCCGATTGGAATGGCGGTGCCCCCTCTAAACTCTCGTTCACCCAAGAAGAGGGCGAGATCACCGTCACTTTACCTGAAATTAAATATTGGGACATGGTTGTCCTAGAATACAAATAAGGAGCTGACACCCGTCAGCTCCTTATTTGTATTCTAGTGAATTTATTACATGAGACAAGAGAAAGTGGAACGTAGCTTCGGAGATTCAACTGACCTGCACGGGCTGCGTTACTGTCGCTCGGGTGGAAAAGAAAATGTACACAAACAAGCGTTACTGACGGCGGCACGTCAGAACATGACAAAGCCTCTCCTTCATCTATCCAGGATAGGTGAAGGGCGGGAGAATACCAGGAGACTAGTGCGGAAAAACGGGCGATCCGAGACCCCGCAGTGTGGGTATTCACGAGGAGGCTCGGGCGTTCGTCCGCGGAAAGCGAGTGGTATTCTCCTGCCCAATCCACACAAAAAAAGCTTGCAGAAAAACACGAGGTTTCTCTACAAGCATAGGAGCTGACACCTGTCAGCTCCTCTTTCCATTTGTCCAACTCATTAGACTCGTCACCGTTAAATCCGTTTCAACGCTTCCTTGAAATTCACTCCACAATTCAAAGAGCAGTTTCATTGTTGGTAAAGACACACCTTGAACACCAGAGACAACTTGCTGCACATCAAGTGTTTCTAAATTCTGGCCATCCATAGGAAAACCAGCGTCAGCAAACCATGCTGTCAGCTCTTCCGATTGCGTTACTTTGTCGGATAGACGCTCAAGAACGTCAGCATCATAGCGAACGTAATAATCGATATCTAACCCACTCTGATGCTCTGCCTCTTTCACAAGCTCCTTTGTCTCCCCTTCTTCCCATTTGTTCTCCCAAGGGATGGACGTTTGGAAAGTTGAATCCTCAATGAACACGAGTCGCTGGGCCTTTCCTTCTTCAAGCATCAAAATGTGTTTTCCTGGTTCGGAGACGGTCCCTTGTTCCAATCGAGGCTCTTCTAGATGAAGCGGATTGTTACGAGGGTTGTTATGGTCGTAAATCTCCCCTTCTTCTGTTGGGGACGTATTTTCTGTATCTGATTTTGAAGCCCACATCTGTTGGTACGCAGCACCAGCTAAAAGCACAATAATGATCAACCGAATAAGCGACCGTTTGTTACGAAGAAACATAACGCGACACCTTCCGTAGTTTTTTACAGTTAGTGTCGCCATCCAATTTATGATTCATACATATAGTAGCTAAGAATTACTAGATTACCAGTCATTTAACGCAAACTACGTAAGCGGATTGGAAATGAGTTGCCCGAATTGAGGTGGACGACCGATTGAATAGTATTCAAGCTTCGCCTCTTTCATCTCCTCGATCCCATAACAATTACGTCCATCAAAGATGATTGGCTGATTCATACGAGCGGCGTAGACATCTGGAGCAATATTCTTAATGACAGGCCACTCCGTCAGAATAAATACGCCGTCTGCGCCTGTGAGGGCTTCTTCCACACTACTTGCGAAATCAACACCCTCTTCGAAAATGGTCGCAGCACGTTCCATGGCAACCGGGTCATACGCCACAACTTCAGCATTCAAATCAACGAGACCGTTAACAATAGACAACGATGGGGCTTCCCTCATATCATCTGTTCCCGGCTTAAACGAAAGACCGAGCACAGCCATACGCTTACCAGCTAAATCTCCATAACGTTTGATTGCTTTCTGTATTAACCTCGATGGTTGCATGTCATTGACTTCCACTGTCGTTTCAATGAGACGCAATCGTTCCATGAAATCACTGCCAAGATGAGATAACGCCTTTGTATCCTTCGGAAAACAAGAACCTCCATATCCAATCCCTGGTCGAAGGAACGCTTCTCCTATACGCTGATCTTTGCCGATGCCAGATACGACATCTTCTATATTTGCTCCTAGTTTCTCACTTAAATTTGCAATTTCGTTGACGAAGCTAATCTTCATGGCCAAGAAAGCATTCGCAGCATACTTAATCATTTCTGCACTTGCTAGGTCCGTCTTCACAATAGGAGCTTCAAAGGGAGCATTGATTTCTGTTAAGACGTCCCATGCATACGAACTGTTCGAACCGATGACAATTCGGTCTGGATGGAACGTATCATAAACTGCTGATCCTTGCCGTAGAAATTCTGGATTTGAGGCAATATGCACCTTTATGTCTTCTTTCTTTTCCTTCTCAATCCACTGGAGCACCTGCTCGTTTGTCCCAACCGGTACAGTTGACTTACAGACGACGACGCATTCTTGTGTGGCATAGGATGCAATATCATAGGCCGCGCTCTCTACGTAACGAAGATCGGCACTACCATCTTCTTTTGGAGGAGTTCCAACGGCAATGTAAATCACCTCTGCACTACGAAGGCCACGCTTTGGGTGAGCTGTGAAAGAAATGCGCCCCGCTTCCCGATTTGCAAGCAATAACTCTCTTAGTCCTTCCTCGTAAATCGGAAGCTCCCCTCGATTTAACTGGTCCACTTTCGTTGTATCTACGTCGATACACGTTACGTAGTGCCCTAATTGCGCTAACGCTACTCCAGTGACTAGGCCGACATATCCTGCCCCAACTACAGCAATTTTTCTCGTCAATTGGGTAGCCTCCTTTTAGGAATGAACGCTCTCTATGTACATGTATATTATAAAAGGCTGTCAGACATGAAAACGTATCGTATTTGTAAACTTTTTCATAGAATTAGTGAATTCCTTTGCCGTTTTACAGACATTGGATTGTGACTCCATTATAATAGGATTACCGCTATTATGAGGGAGGAAACAATGTTGCATTGGTCACCTAGTCTAACGGAAGCACTACATGAATTATCAAAGCACATGAAGCATGCCCCATACGGTGTATCCCTACGCCATTCTATCCAACAACTGAACATACAAGCAAATCGTCCACTTTCTATCTTACTTACAAGTGAAGAAAGACAGCAAGCTGCCCAATTGATTAACGCCTTGTTAGGAGAATCATGTTTACCAAACACGTCATCCATAACGGACACCCCCATCTACCTTCAGTACAACACAGAAGCTCAATTGCACGCGGTCTATAAAGACGATGTTACTGAAAGCTTCCCACTTTCTTGGTTTCATATGTTACTAGAGAAGAACAATGAATTGTCCGACCGCTTACAACAGGAAATCAAAGCGATTAAACTTTCCCTTCCAATTGACTTGTTGAAATATGCACAGCTCATCCTAGGGAGTACAACATGTGTACCTCATCTGCAATATGATGCGGTTATACGTATTGGTTCAGATATTCACCTTGACACAATCAAACCCACATTAACTGTGCTCGCTCTAGAGGAAGAGTCTAAAGAGGATGGGATCAAGACCAACTGGATGGGAGCGCTCGAAGCGAAATTAAACAACGAAGACGAACAATTAAAACAGACAAACTTCATCGCAGTAGAGAAGAAATTGAACGAGTGGATGGATACAGAGCAGCTACGTGTTTCGAGCCTCTATCAGGAACTGGGTCAATTCCTTTATACGCTTTACTTAGTCCTCCTGCATGAAGCAAAGAGCTTACCACTCACAGCCTATGATACATATGCGAGCTCATTTATAGATGAAGACCTACCAGCATTTCAGAGAACGCACAAGGAAGTCCAAGAAGAATTAGAGATAATTGAAGAGGACCTACAAAGCGTACAAGCCTTTCAACATATAGATATCATGGACTGGAATACGTTGGAGCTTTGGCACGAAGATGTCATTCACACATTGGGGCAACTACATACTCAGAAAGACGAAGCGAGAGAATCAATTGTGTCGGAACTGAGCATGAAGAAGGAAGAGCTAATCAACCTGAAGAAAGCGTATGAAACGAAACGAACTGCCTATGAGGAAGCGAAGCAAGAAGCGGAACATACAGGCACAGAGATGGTAGAACTTTGGCAGGGCATTAAATATCGACGATTATTCGGGCGGAAACAAGTGAAAACTTTCTTAAAGCAAGAAGAACAGCACCTAGACGCTTTGGACAGCGCTCACGTCCGGTACAAGTATGCCCAAATAGCCTCGGAGGATTGGCACCATGCATTAGAATCCTTTACAGAGAGTGTGAACCACGCACTGATGTCTACCCAAGGATCTCTCTTGGACCGACATCGCGCTCTCTTAGAACACCAGAATGAAGCTCTCCTTGAATTCCAACTGCATATGCCAGACATTCCAACAGGGCAATTTCAAGCGATTCAAGACCACGTACAGACGACTTCGGTACTCCACTCCATCTTGGAACGGGCATTTAACTTTGAAAGTGAAATTTCACAGCTGCCAGCGTATATAGAAGCTTATGAACAATACAGTCGACTGTTACAGCACATACGACGACTCTATGTCATTGAAGACTTCGGCGAACAGTACCTTAAAGCTGAAGCCTTGCGTGTTCAACCTGAAATGGAATCTAAATCACTACATGCTTCGATTACACCAAGCATCATTGTAAATCACGACGTGAAAAAGGCGGTACGATTCCCCGAGTATGATGGGCAGTCGTTGCTTGACCAGTTATGGAAGAATCAACTTACTACCATCGTCTCAAGTGCAATCCTAATTTTTCTTATCAGTGCTCTCATTTACTTCTATCCTCTATTACTCGATTTACAATAAACAACACCCGCGACAGATCAGTCGCGGGTGTCTTACATTACTTTTTATAGAAGTATTCTTCCAACCATTCATTGAACAGTTCGAAATCTGTTTCTACGCGAGATTGGTAGAATTTCGACCACGTCTTCAGTTCGTGGATAAGTCCGTCAGGCTCATCTCCCATTGCATCTAGAATTTCCGTTTCGCTATGGTAGTCAAGCAGACCGTGCTCGATGTCCACATCTGCACGAGCATGAATCTTAGCGGCAATCTTCGCCATCACTTTCACAGTCTGTTCCACACTCTTCTCATCCTCTAAATGCTTCTCCTTCAGGTCACGTTCGTACGGGGAACGTTCACGAACATAGAAGTGACGATTGCGAAGTGTAAAGAAGCCTAAATAAGGGTCCGCCATATGATGCATGGCTTGCTGCGTTTCAATGACTCGCTTCCCTTGGTGGCGATGCTCTTGCCAGAACGTTTCGTCATATGGGAAGAAGTACGCAGGTATTGGAGCTCTAGCTTCTTTCGCTTCAAGTATGACGTCATCGTGATGTTCATTGTCATGAACACCTTCAATTAAGATATAGTATCGCTTTAACCCTGTGGAGCCAATACCAGCTCCAGACTTCTTCACGATATCCTTAATTTCATAGTGTTCTTCGTCATGAAGACTACCATCAGATAAGCTCTCCACATACTGACTCCAAGCCCTTACAAGCTCACGGTATTCATTATTGGAGACCGATTCCAGCTTCTCTTTAGATCGGTCGAACACCCGATTCCCTTCTTCATCAAGCGTCGTCTGCTTCTCAAGCTCATGGGTGGCCTGACGTTCCTCAAGCTTCTCAAGCGTCTTCTTGATTGCTCCCTTCGTATCATCCGCTCTGAAACGGGTCTTAACCGGATTGTCTTTCCCCTTGGCAAACTTCCGAATCTGCTTATGATACGACTTTACGAATTGCTCCACAAACTCATCCTGTTCATCCTCACCAAAGCCTTGTTGACTCCCAAACAGACGAATGCTAATGACCATGCGGAGTACATCGTATAAATACGAACCAAGATAGCCTTCATCAAAGTCATCTACATCAAAGACAATTTCGCCTTTCTCATTCTGAAATCCGCTATAATTATCGAAATGAAGATCGCCCATAATCCACGTTGGCTTATCGGACGGTGTATGGTAATGGAAAGGTATATTCGTTACATCGTAGTAGAATAGATAGGCGCTTCCGCGAAAGAAGCTATACGCATCTTGCTTCATCTTATCGTATTTAGCTCTACGGTCGGTTTTACTTAATCGCATTTGTTGGCGGTCAAACTGATCAAGGATGGTATGAATGGTTTGTTTCCTCAATGTTCGTTTCGTATTTTTCACGCGTTCTTCCATTTCCATTGGTTCAATGTCCCTCCTCAGTCGTTTACGCTATTCATCGTTTTCCCGTTCTATTTCTGTCAGAAACCTTCCTCACCCTTTCGACACCAAGCAATATATTCCTGCTTTTTCAACTAAACTGCCCCCATCCTTCGTTGGATGAGGGCAGTTTATTAGGAGATATAAATCCAGATTGCAAGAAACAAGAAGAGAACAGCTAAACCAACTGGCATAGATAAGACCATAACGGGAAAAGGCTTTTGATTGACCCTACGAACGATAGAAGGGGCTTCCACTGGAGGGGCTCCCTCATCTTCTGTGAACCGTTGTCTCGTGTGCTGAGATGGAGCGATTCCACACTGGTTACACTGATGGTCGTTATGCTCAAACTTCGCTCCACAACGGATGCAATAAATCATAATTGCCACCCCATTTATTTCAACATATCGCAAAACACGAACTACTAGACTGTATGTAAGGGTATGAGAACGAGAACGACTAAGTCACACTATACAGTTAGCTATTCTACCGAATAATTCCTGCCTATCTGCATTGAAAAAATAAAAAGCGTTCAACAAGTTTCGTTGAACGCGATTCTAAATTACGAGCTCACTTTAATCTTCGCTTCTTTAAAGTTCTGCTCTGTAAGTCCTTTAATGCTATAGTTGTTGAAACTCTTACGTTCTGAGTCATAGGTTAACTCAGCTTTACGTTCTCCATATTCAAGTACCACAGTCGATTCCTTGGTTGCCTGGTCAATGTTGGCGCGCTTCACTTCAACCGCAAAGGAAGACCCAATTGAGGTTGCGGCTACTTGAGCTTCTTTCACAGAATAAACCGTAGTCTCCTCCTCTAACTCTGATGAAGATTTCTCTTCCTTATCATCACCGTCTTGATTTTGCGGAGTTGCAGGTTCTTCTTGAGTAGATTGAGATTCATTACGGTCCTTTTCTTTAGAGTCATCCGATTGATCATCGTTAGACTCCATTTCTTCTTCGTTCGCTGTCTCCATTTCCTCTGATTCTGATATAGGAGTAGATGAAGGTGATTCAGCCTCATTTGCTTCGTCTTCTGAACGAGGCTCGCCGTTCAGCAGTACGTCGCTAGAAACGGAGTTCGTTACACTGCTGTCTTTAGATGCCTCCCCTTCGACTATGTTGATCTGTTTCTCTCCGGGAGTGCACCCGCTCACCCATAAGGAAACCATAACAAATACGGGAACGAGCATTCGTTTCGACGACATACGTGGACCCTCCTTACTGATTGTACGTCCATCGTAGCCAACTTACATTGCATCAGCAACGGTTTTCTATAAAAGGTGATTCTAGTTGTGGATTGTAGGAAAATCTTGTAACCCTTTACCTGTCATATAGACTAGTCTCCCTAAGTTCTAGCTCACTGCTAATCTATATCCCAACAAATCCTTCCCGTCTAACGATGAACCATGGATTCAGTAAATCCTGCTTGTTGTACTGGAGTGGTTGATGAGAATCTACCTGAATGATATCCCCTCCTACTTCAAGCATGATGGCATGACCTGCACAGGTATCCCATTCCATTGTAGGACCGAACCGTGGATAAACATCCGCCTTCCCTTCTGCCACTAGGCACATCTTCAGGGCGCTCCCAGCTGATGTGAGTTCTACTTCTCCCACATGCTGCTCAAGGCGCCTTATATAATCCTTCGTCTCTTGTGATAAATGCGAACGACTTGTAACAACAGACGTTTTCGTACGATTAGAAAGAATCGGGAGCGAGATTGAATCCTGACTGAAATCAGTCTTATTCTTGACCCCTTCAAGCTTATACGCTCCTTCACCTTGTTCAGCAAAGTAAACCACATCAAGCACCGGAGCGTAAATAACACCTAAGATTGGAATCCCGTTCTCTACAAGAGCAATATTAATCGCAAATTCGCCGTTTCCTTTAATAAATTCCTTTGTGCCATCTAAAGGATCGATTAGCCAGAATCGCTCCCAATCAACCCTTTGTTCATAGGCAAGCTCCCCACCTTCCTCGCTTAATACAGGAATTTCTGGTGTCTGCTCAGCCAATTTCCTAAAGATTACATCGTGAGAGCGTTGGTCAGCTATCGTCAGCGGGGACTGGTCTTCCTTGTACTGAACTTCAACATCCCCAGCATGGTACACTTCTAAAATCGCATTTCCTGCCTCGACGGCAATTTCGATAACCTCGTGCATTCCAATTGACATATCGTCCCACTCCTCTCCTCTACCTCATACCCACCATAACAAAAAATGACACCTAGAAGGCGCCATTTCACAATTTATGCAAGTCCCTTATTCCGTAAATACTCAACCACTTGTTCCACTGATTCATCCAAAGTTTGGCGGTCTGTTTCAACCGTGATTTCTGGTGCAACTGGCTCTTCATAAGGAGCATCGATACCAGTAAATCCTTTAATTTCTCCTGATCGGGCCTTCTTATATAACCCTTTCGGATCACGCTTCTCTGCTTCTTCAAGCGAACACTTTACATACACTTCAATAAACTCCCCAGCATCAAGCAATGCTCGGACAGCTTCCCTGTCAGCAAGATAAGGGGAGATGAAGGCGGTTAGTGTGACAACACCCGCATCGACCATTAGCTTCGATACTTCACCTATGCGGCGAATGTTTTCCGTACGGTCTTCTTTAGAGAAGCCAAGGTTCTTGTTTAAGCCGTGACGAACGTTGTCCCCGTCTAAAATGTACGTCCGCACGCCATGTTGATGCAACTTCTTCTCCACCTCGACAGACAAAGTAGATTTACCAGACCCAGACAGTCCTGTGAACCAGACAACCGCACTTTTATGTTCATTGAGCGTTTGCCGATCTTCCTTTGTGACGGTTGAAGAATGCCACGTAATATTCGTTGATTTATGCTCCATCTCTTCTCTCCCCTTCCGCTATAACCATACCACCGACACAATCGTGACGGTCGTTACCATAACAAGAATACTGAGTGGAATTCCGATTTTCATATAATCGGTAAATTTGTATCCACCCGGTCCATACACAATTAAATTTGTCTGATATCCAATTGGCGTTATAAATGATGCAGATGCTGCTATCGCAATAAGAACAGCGACTGCATGTGGATTAATGCTCAGTTGATTCGCCAATTCAATCCCAATCGGGAACATTAATACCGCTGCTGCACTATTCGTAATCACTTCTGTAAACACATTCGTTAATAAATAGAGACAGATAAGCGTCAGCAGGAGGTGGTCGCTACCGATTAAACCAAGTAACCCTTGTGCAAGCCACTTGGCAGCTCCTGTATTGACGAGCGCTGTACCTATCCCGAAAGCACTGGCAATGAGAAGCAGGACACTGAAATGAACGGACTGCTTTGCTTCCTCGGGGGTAATGACCTTTGTCGCCACAAACCCGACCGCCACGATACACATCGCCTGGAACATTGACAAGACGTTCGTTACGACAAACCCTATCATCCCCATGAGAAAGGCTAACGAAAGCCACCCCTTCTTCCGATCACCGAACTCCGGCGGTGTATGCAACGGAGTGACAATATAAAAGTCGTTGGACTGCTGAACAATCCCCTCGAAATCCGGTCCTCCAAGTAATAGAAGCGTATCGCCCGGCTTTAAGACGATGTCGCCAATCTTCGCTTGAATTCGCTCATTATTTCGATGAACAGCAATGACCCCAGCATCAAATCGACTTCGGAACCCACTATCCTTTAATCGCTTATAAGCCAACGAAGATTGATGAGAAATCACCGCTTCAGCTAAATGTGAGGTCCCCTTGTTCAGGTCATCCAGCGTCATATGAGCACCTGGCACAAGGACGAGTCCCTTCCTCTTCTGTAATTCTGCAATTGTTGAAATCAATCCAGTAAAGATGAGTCGATCTTCGGCTTCAATCCGAGTGCTTCCACTGACAGGCGAGATCCGCTCATCTCCTCGCACAATCTCGAGTAGAAACAACCCCTTTAAGTTCCTTAGTCCCGCTTCTTTCACCATATGATTAAGAAAGGGATACTCTTCTGTCACATACATTTCAGAAATGTATTCACGACTGTGTTCTTGCACCGTCTCCGTTAATCCTTTGTTGTTTGGTAACAAGCGATACCCAATCGTAGTAATGTATAAGAGACCCACCAACGTAACCGGCACCCCAACAATCCCAAGCTCAAAAAACGAAAACCCTATCATATCCCACTCCAACATCAATCCGTGGACAACAAGGTTTGTTGAGGTTCCCATAATCGTCATGGTTCCACCGAGAATCGCCGCGTAAGAAAGTGGTATTAATAACTTTGAAGGAGAAATCCCCCTTTCCATACACCACTTCCGGATGATGGGTGCCAGCGTTACGACTATGGGAGTATTGTTCAAGAAAGCCGACACACCAGAGATTGGTGCGTACAATTGGAGCATCATGCCTGTCGACGCCCGTTTGGTTTGACCCATTAATTTGGTCAAACCAGCATGAACAAGCCCACTTTTTTGTATACCTGCAGCAATTAAGAACAATAAGGCAATCGTCAGCATCCCCTCATTTGAGAAGCCTCTAATCCCTTCTTCTACGGTTAGTATGCCTGGTGTCACGATGAAAAGGACAAGCGTACCAAAAACGATGAGGTCCGGCCGTGCTAACTCAAGCACGAGCCCTATCATCATCATAAAGATGACAAGGAGAACAAATCCCATTTCGAGCGTCATAGGAATACTCCCTTTACTAGTTAGCGATCCTTCATTCCTTTAATAAGGACGTTTACTACCTCAGGACGTGAGAATTCCTTCGGAGGCATTTCACCCTTACGAAGCATTTCACGCACTTTCGTCCCACTTAGATGGACATGGTCCTCTTTTCCATGAGGGCACGTCTTGGCCGTCGCCATATTCTCACACTTCTGGCAATAAAATGCGTGTTCAAATTTAAATATGCTTATGCCGAGCTCTTCGTGCGTAAATGCATTAAAGATTTCCTGTGCATCATACGTGCCATAATAATCACCAATACCAGCATGGTCACGACCGACAATAAAGTGCGTGCACCCATAATTCTTACGAACGAGCGCATGAAGAATAGCCTCGCGTGGACCTGCATACCTCATCGCAGCTGGATAGATAACCAATCGGGTTCGTTGTTCTGGATAATAATGTTTTAAGATCTCTTGGTAGCTCTCCATCCGAATGGAAGCCGGAATATCATCGCTTTTCGTCTCTCCTACGAGCGGATTTAGTAGAAGGCCATCTACTGCTTCAAGCGCAATCTTCTGAATGTATTCATGTGCGCGGTGAACCGGATTTCTCGTTTGGAACCCTACGACCGTCTTCCACCCCAAGTCCTTGAACAATTTCCTTGTTTCAGACGGGTCGAGGTAGAACTCATCGAACTCTCCGTGATCTGGTCGCTGTATTAATGTAATAGGTCCACCAAAGTAGACGTTCCCTTTCTCATACACTTTCTGAACACCAGGGTGATTCTGATCTGTCGTTCCATACACGTTCTGTGCTTCCTTAGCTTCATCATATGTAAACACGTCTTCAAGGGAAAGGATTCCATAAAGGACACCATCTTCTCCCTCAAGCGCCACTTCATCCCCAATTTGAAAACGCTCTGCCTCTTTCTCATATACAGGTAAAGTGATTGGAATACTCCAAACCGTCCCGTCCGCCAATCGCATCTGTTCCACAACGGATTCATAATCTTTCTGTTTCATGAAACCCGTCAACGGACTAAAGCCTCCAATTCCAATCAACTCTAAATCAGAAACCGTCCACTTTGAAACACGAAGCTTCGGTAATTGGCTCGCACGGTCTCTCGTTTCCTTGCTCTCATCCACCCTTTGCACCAAACGTCCGCCGTGTGGTGCTACTTGTTCTCCCACTTGAATAGAATTCATACTGTACCCCCTGAAGTTTAATTCTATTAATCCTTATAAGAATTGTATGATTTGAATGTATTACGTATGGCTGGAAATGTAAAGGGATTTGATTGAATTGTTAGAAAAATAAGAAGAGTTAAGGGGGATGTGTTAAGAATGGAAACGGTCGGAGTGGGAATAAGAAGATTATCTATCTACTAATTAGAATCAAAAAAAGCCCCCCTTCAATAGGAGAGCTTTCCTGCTAGCTTTGTCCGTAATAATAATAGTAATTACTGGACTTCGCTTCTTTATCATTTAACACAACACCTAATAGCTTTGAGTTGCCTGCATCTAGTAATTTCTTCGCTTTAATAGCTGCTTCGTTGTCCGTTTGTTTACTTCGGACAACCATAAGCACTCCATCTACTAAGTTTGCCAGAATTTGAGCATCTGTAACGGCTAGTACAGGTGGTGCATCTACGACAACCTGATCATAGAGTTCCAAGGCTTCTTCTAATAATCGCACCATTGCTTTGGAGCCTAGTATTTCCGAAGGGTTAGGCGGAATCGGTCCACTTGGAAGTACATCTAAATGCTCGATCTCAGTTTGATGCACTAAATCAGTAAGTGTAGAATCCTTCGTTACTAAGTAATTACTTAACCCCTTTACATTGGGGACACGAAAGGTATATTGAGCTGTCGGCTTACGTAAATCGGCATCAATGAGCAACACTTTCTTTCCTTGTTGAGCGAACGTAGTCGCTAGATTTCCTGAAGTCAACGATTTACCTTCAGAAGGGCCTGTCGAGGTGATAAGCAAAGAACGGAGCTCATTGTCTACTGAAGCGAACTGTAAGTTTGTTCGGATGGTACGATACTGCTCAGAAATTGGGGATTTTGGATTTAAGTTTGTAATTAAGTTCCGTGCTTTTTGTGTTACATTTTTCTTTCTACGTGCCAATAGACTCACCTCTCACATTGGAAGCTGACATAGTTGCGTTTCGGCGATTTACTTGTGTCAAATCATCTTCTTTTATTTCAGAGATAACTCCAAGTACAGGTAGCCCTAATACTTTCTCAACATCTTCTTCCGTCTTAATCGTGTTGTCTAAGTATTCTAGTAAGAATGCAAGTCCGACTCCAATCATAGCACCTAGTACAAATGCAATTGCCATGTTAAGAAACGGCTTAGGACTTACAGGGGACAAATCTGGACCAGCACTTGCTTGAGACAGAATTGTAACATTATCAATATTCATAATTTCAGTTACTTCTTGACGAAACGTCTCGACAGTTGCGTTTGCAATATCTGCCGCAAGCTCACGATCTTTGTTTGTGACCGTCACAGATACGACTTGTGAGTTTTGCTCACTTGCAATTTGCAAACTATTTTGCAACGCACCTGGTGACAAGTCTAGGTCCAAATCAGAAATGACTTCTTCTAATATGTAAGGACTTTTAATGATGTTACTATACGTACTGATTAACTCTACGTTCGTACGAATATCATTATACTCGACTGCTTCTCCCTGGCCCCGACTTTGGTTTACGAGAAACTGAGATTGCGTCTCATATTCCGGCGTAAGGAAAAAGAAGCTTACCACTCCACTTAAAATTGTTGCTAACGCAGTAATACCAAGGATCATCCACAGACGTTTCTTTAAAACGCCGAAGATTTCCTTTAAAGAAATAGTTTCTTCCATTGATTGAGTACCTCCAAGACTTCAAATATTCCCCTATTTCTATACAAATTATATCATACCATTAGTCATAAAATGTTAATCAGACGTAATAACTTAGGACTAATCGCCTAATTCATTTTTGACGCTGGTTTTATTCACAAAATTAAAAAATTCCAAGTATTTTCTTTCTCTTAACTGGCATCGGCTCGTTTACGAGCACCCTCTCACCTTTCACCATAAGCTCCGCATTTTCATAGAAATCTAGCATTGTATCTTTACCATATGTTTCTTCAACCTCTTTCAATGCTTTTTGCAGGACAAACCCTCTTGACGAAGTATTGTGTGCATCCGAAGCAAGAAAATGGACGAGGTTCGATTCAATTAATTGGTGAGAGAACCTCGCAATCTTCTTACCAAAGTTCCCTACGAGACTGGCTGCCGTCAATTGAGTAAGGGCTCCATTCTGAACAAACTCATAAAGGTGGTCAGGATTTTGGATGAGTTCTTTATTGCGTTCTGGGTGCACGACAATAGGGGTGTATCCCTCTACTTGCAAGTCAAAAAGCATCCGTTTTGCATACCTCGGGACCTGGTCATGAGGCAACTCCACAAACACATAACCGGAGTTATCATTTAATGGAAGTGCTTTCCCATCTGCTAATTCTTCAATCATCTTTCCATGCAACCTCGCTTCCTGACCTGGCAGCACGGTCAAATCGATTTCTTCTGCTACTAAACGTTTGTTTAGCTCCTCAGTTCGTTGAAGTATGGCTGTCCGTTCGTTTACAAACGTACCGTTACGGTGGTGTGGAGTAGCAATAATCGCATGGACACCATCCTGAACCGCTGCTTGCGCCATCGCTACACTATCCTCAATGGTCTTTGCACCATCGTCTACCCCAAACAATATATGACTATGGATGTCAATCATTCACGTCCCACCTCACTATTCTGAATTCTGGTCTCCCGAAGCATTTTCTGTTTCCGTTCCCGTCTGACTATGCGACTCAATTTCGCCTTGAATTCGATTCAATTCTTCATCAGGCACAACAAGATACCAAATGTTATTGATCCGCTGGCCATTCCCGTTAAATTCCAATGACTCGATGCTTTTCCTAGCTCCTGCATAGTTTGACAATAGGTTCCTCATCTGCGACATATCTAAGTTCGTTTGTACGTTATCTCCTACAACGTCTAACACGTTTGTGATTTTACCTACTGAGTTAAAGGAAACCATTTTATCTAATGCAGCTTGGATGACCTTACGTTGTCGTTCAGTTCGCCCAAAGTCCCCTCGAGGGTCATCGTACCTCATACGTGAATAGGAAAGGGCTTGGTCTCCGTTAAGTTCGATTTCTCCCTCGTTGAATTGGTACCCATCATACTCAAAGTAAAAATCATTTTGAACCGTGACCCCACCGACGGCCTCTACTCCGTCAGAGAAACCCTCCATATTAACCTTTGAATAGAAGTGAATAGGTACATCAAGATAGTTCTCTACCGTCGCAACGGACAAATCTACCCCACCGAACGCATAGGCGTGATTAATTTTGTCTTTTCCTTCTCGCCCCGGGATGGTGACATACGTATCTCGTGGAATGCTGAACATAAGAACAGACTCGGTATCTGGATTCAACGAAGCGAAAATCATTGTATCTGACCGACCATCATCATTAGTTCTTTCATCGACACCTAGTAGAAGAAAGTTAATGGCTTCTTTATTTTTTAATACATTTTCTAATTGTTCTTTTTGTTCTAAGGACGTATCTCTGTCTAAAGGCTTATGCATTTCATTTACCGTTTCTTGCACATTCATATAAATATGTAAGAAATATCCTCCACCAATTAGCAATAGGGCAAGTGCAATACTACTAACAATCCACATCACTTTCTTACGACGACTCATTTTCTTACGATGCTTATGCGAGCGCATTTCCATGTTTTAATCTCCTTCAATAGATTCCTAATACTGTAATTATACGCGTAACCATACTTTTAGTCTAACTAGTTTTTTAGAACTATAAAAGTAGAAAAATAGGAACGGTGCGCGCTAAATCAATGATTAATCACAACCAATAAGGATATAAAAAAATGTTCTTCCCCTACGTGATACGTTTCGTAAAAGAAGAACATTTTCTCTCATTTCCTATTCACAATCATTTATAGCTTGTTTCATTTTAGTGACTAATTCGTCTGCTTCTATAAGTTTTTTACCCCCACCTTGTACGAAGTTTGGCTTTCCGCCACCCTTACCTTCAATGATTGGGAATATCTTTTTCGCTATATGGTTCAGATTTTGTTCTACAGCATCCCCGTGAGCTAGCACAAATTGAAGCTGATCTTCTTGCTCACTAACTAAAACCACATATTCGATATCGCCTGAGGCAACAACCGCTTTTCCTAATGATTGTAGGTCCTTAATCGGTCGATGCTTGTAAACACGATAGACCACTCCATCTGCTGGAATGTTGGACATTAACTGCTTCGCTTCGTATTTAATAAGTTGCTCCTCGAGTTCAGTAATCTTTCTATCCTTTTCCTTGCTTTCCAATAAGATTGAGTTCACTTCAGAAGTCAGTTCATCTTCTGGACGACGGACTAGTTGCTTTAAATCCGTAACAATTCGATGCTTCTCCTCTAATTTATTCAACACGCGGTTCCCGCATGCAAATTCCAATCGGACCTGCTTTTTATTCCTTGTCCAACCTAAAAATTTCACAGCCATCACTTCGCTTGTGGATTGAGGATGGGTACCTCCGCAACCGTTATAATCAACTCCAGGAATGATGACTAATCGAACATCTTCCTCTACTGATAACGATTTCCGCAACGGGTACTTGTTCGCTTCTTCAACATCCACCCACTTTGCCTCAATTTCAAGGTGATTGCGAATAATTTTATTTACGCGCTCCTCTGCGTCTCGCAGGAGTTCGCCTGTTAAATTATCTGTATCTAAGTCAATGGTGACCGTATCTTTACCAAGGTGAAAACTTGTAGTTGGGACTCCAAATCTGTCCTGAAAGACGGCAGAGACAATATGTTGTCCATTATGCTGTTGCATATGATCATACCTACGCTCCCAGTTTACACTCCCATGTATTGTAATTAATTCCGCTGGGAACCGTTCAGATAAATAATGGCGGATTTCACCATCAATCTCCTCAACGTCGGTCACCTCAAGTCCATTCAGGGAACCTGTATCATGAGGCTGTCCCCCTCCTGTCGGATAAAACGCCGTTTCTTCAAGAACTGCATAATAGCGCCCAGAATTGTCTTGATCTACTTTTCTGACCTCTGTATCAAATTCAGTCAAGTAAGCATCCTCGTAATAGAGCTTTCTCGTCATCTTTCTCTTCCTCCTATGTCTTTCCTATCTATCTAGAGTAGCACGTTCAGAGGAGGAACGAAATGACAGTCGTTCTTTAAACAAAAAGAAGAACGGTAATCATGTGTAACCAACGCCTCCATTTCATTTATCTCCATAATCGTTTTTAAAGAAAACATAATCGATAAACTCATATCGAAGGATCACGATCGCGCTTGTGACTGCATCTGGTTCTTGTTGATACCACATAGAGAAACTTAAAGAAAAGACTCAAGAATCGCACACAAGAATTAGGAAATTCGTCTCAAGGAGAAGTCTCTATAAATAGAAAAAGGAACCCTTTATCAAGGGCTCCCTTTACATTATGCGGCTTTCTTATTCCGTTTTTCTTTCTTAGCAACATCCGCTTTAAATGACTTAATTAAGCCGACCATCATAAGCAGCAAGATAACCGTTAATGGCAATCCAGATATGATTGTTGCAGCTTGAAGTCCTTCATAACCACCTGTACCCATTAGGATTGCAGCAATGGCGGTCATAATTATTCCCCAGCTTAGCTTCACGAAGAATGGCGGGTTAAGACTTCCGTTTGAAGTCTGCATGCCGAGTACAAATGTTGCAGAATCAGCAGACGTAATGAAGAATGTGGCAATAAGAAGCACGGCTATAGTTGATAGAAGTCCGCTTAACGGCAATTGGTCAAATACATAGAATAGCGTTGTTTCTAATGATTGGCTAGATACATCTGCGCCTTGTACGAAATCAAGATGTAACGCTCCGCCCCCAAATACAGCGAACCAGAACACACACACAAGTGTGGGTGCAACAATAACTGCCATGATAAATTCACGTACTGTACGACCTCTAGATACCCGAGCAATAAACGTACTAACAAATGGAGTCCAAGAAATCCACCATGCCCAATAGAAGATTGTCCAGTCTTTCACCCACTGATTATTTTCTTCAGTAAATGGAGCAAATCGGAAACTCATGCTCGCAAAGTCTTGTAAATAAGCCCCTAGTGTTGTAGAGAATAACTCTAGAATAAATTGAGTTGGACCTAAGAAAAGGAATGAGATTAATAGAACAACAGCTAAGATTAAGTTCGTATTACTTAGGATTTTAATTCCCTTTGAAAGACCTGTGGCAGCTGATGTAATAAACAAGACCATCGTAACAGCCATAATTATCAACTGAACATTGAATGTATTTGGCACACCGAATAAATAGTTTAAACCACCATTAATCTGGGAAGCACCAATTCCAAGGGAAATCGCAACCCCAAACAGCGTAGCGAAGATAGCAATAATATCAACTACTTTACCAATTGGGCCTCGTACTCGGTCACCAATTAGTGGATAAAGTGTCGTACTCATCAAACCTGGCATACCTTTTTTAAATTGGTAATAAGCAAGTGCTAATGCAACAATTGCGTATATACCCCATGCACTAAAACCCCAATGCAAGTACGTATGTTGCAATCCTGTCTTGGCAGCTTCAATTGTCCCTCCATCTCCTACAGGCGGGTTGGAATAGTGAGACATAGGTTCAGATGCTCCGTAGAACATAAGCCCAATTCCCATACCTGCACTAAATAGCATCGCAAACCATGTGGGTGTGCTATACTCAGGCTTGTCTCCTTCACTTCCTAACTTAATTTTACCAAATTTACTAAATGCGATTGCAATCGATACGATGAAAATCAATGCAACTGACAATTGATAGAACCAACCAAATTGATCTAAAATGTTCGTTTTCAAGCTTGCCATTACAGAAGCCATCTGGCCAGGAGCAACCACTCCCCATGCCACAAATAGGACACCCATCGCAAGCGACACCCAAAACATCTTCGTAAAGTTCTTCACGTTTTTCCTCCTTAAAAAATTTATATATTTTATGTACAGTTTTAACTTTTCGTTCTAAATAGTCTTTTTATATTATAAGTTAAGAATAAACTTTTATCTACTGCCACCTTCGATGGTATAGCACGCTCTGGTGGAATATGTCGACATATAGAGAATTCAGAAGATTTCTCCTTACATATGCTTTAAATTGCTCTCATATTCTTACTCATACTAAATATGTATAGATTAAAATACCTACCTTCTTTGAATAGGTCTTTTTTTATATTTTAGTAACTTTCATTTTTTCCAATCTAAAAAAGGAACAGTCATCATTCAATCATAGGTCCTTCTCAAGGTGCATATACTTTCATAGTTTAGGTGTAAAGGAGGTGATTATGTCGGAGGAGCAAACAGTTAACCCAACTGGAGGTGCGACGGCAATTGCCTCATTCGTTCTAGGTATTATTGGTGTATTACTTGGATTGATTCCAGGGATTGGAATCCTTTTTGGGTTCATTTTTTGGGTGTTGGCTACTATTTTTGGTTATATAGGACGTCGATCCGCTCGAAAAGGGCTCGCAACGGCTGGACTCGTTATGGGAGTTGGGATGGTTGTTTACCAATTATTATTTCTGCTTTTATTTGGTTATTTCACAGTGACACCAGGAAATTTGGGCTAAGGTAACTCGCTATGTTTCTAAATCAAAGTCGATATCCTTGAGACACTATTCAAACGTTTGATCAACTGCCAAAAAGATAGGATGCAGAAGGGATTTAAGATAATTGATCAATCGTTTGAGCAGGAAATCTATGTACAATAAAACAAGCTTGAAAGGGTTCTATAAACCCTTTCAAGCTTGTTTCTTAATTGCTCTTATTCTTCATAACATGTGAGTCAATGAAATTTAAAATTGGTCTGTAACGTTTTCCAATTAGACCTGTAGCCTCTACAATAATCTCAATTAACAACAGCAAGAGAACCAGTATACTAGCACTACCCCATAACGTTGCTTTATTGAACATGACTGCTGCAATGCTGAAGATTCCACTAATGGCATAGATCAACAATACGGTCTGTCGGTGAGAATACCCGAGGTGCAACAAGCAATGGTGCAGATGGAACTTGTCAGGTGCCGACAACGGCTTTTTCTGAATGATTCTTCGTAGAATGGCAAATGTTGTGTCCATAATCGGTACTCCCAGTATGATAAGAGGAAGTACAATGGAGAAGATTGTAACGTTCTTGAAAAGCCCCATTAGGGAAAGAGTACTAATCATATACCCTAGGAATAAAGAGCCTGTGTCACCCATAAAAATTTTCGCTGGATGAAAGTTAAAGAATAGAAATCCTAACGTACTACCTAAGAGAATTAATGTCATGGCACCTACTAGATAGTTACCCATGGACAGTGCCATCCCTGTAATTGTAATGAGCGCAATGGATGAAACCCCAGCTGCCAGTCCATCTAGTCCATCAATTAGATTAATTGCATTTGTAACTCCAACAATCCAGAGGATTGTAAGCGGTATGCTTAAAGCGCCAAAGTAGATAAATTCACCTGTTGGCAGTTGGATAAAGTCAATCTGCAGACCACCTAATACGGCAATGACCGCTGCTAAGATTTGAGCTAGTAACTTCATCTTAGCCGATAACTCAAACTTATCATCTAGCATTCCTACAACGGCGATAAGGAGTGAGCCTGTAATGATGTGCCAGATTGTGCCTAACTCTTTTGGTAGAAAGATGACCAGCCCAATGTAGAAGGATAATAGAATCGCCATGCCGCCCATTCGAGGCATTGGTTTCTCATGTACTTTTCTATAATTGGGTTTATCAACGATGTTCCATCTAATAGCTAATCTTATAATAATTGGTGTAAGCGACAGTGCTACGATTAATGATACTATAAATGCCCAAATCAGCATGGTGATCCTCCTTATTAATCAAGCCACTTCTAATCTATCTTATTTAAAATTGAATGTCCGTATCTATTGTAAAACTTCCTGCTTAATTATATGTAATCTTATGTCAAAATTCAATAGATTTCTGAAGGTTTCATCAAAACCTTACAAAAGAAGAAAGGGTTGGATGAGAGAAACTCTTCCAACCCTTCCCCATATTAGTTCCCTCCATAATTAGGGATTTCATAAATTTCAGTCGTGACATCAAGTATTTTATAGTAGTCTGCTAGATAACCTCTTGCTTGCTTAGAAGCCCAACCAATATCTGTTGCATAGTGATGATAACCTTTATAAAGTGAATAGGAAGTTGGATTCCATTTCATTTCATATAGAGTGTCCTGTTTAAAGGTTGAGTTATGGATATACGTTTCACCAATGAATTTAGCTCCACCAATAATTGCAGCTTCTGGAGTGAACCAACCTTCTTCATAAGCTTTCCTAGATCCGCACTCTAGTGCACAACTATCATAGGCACCAATCCCATATGCATTGTATACGGTACGTCCATTATACGTAGCATTGCCGTTCATAAGAGTGGCAGTACCAGAGCCAGTTTCATGAATAGCGTGTGCAATGAGGTAAATCTCATTTACAGAATAGGTTTGTGCAGCTTCAATGAATGCACTCGCTGTACCTTCTAATGTACCTGCCCCATCTAGAATCTTCTGATTTACTTCATTTGCGCTAATGCCAGCACTTTGGGACAAGGACAAGAATTGATATTTACCATCATTATCCATAAAGTTTTCTGGGTTCAAGTAGTAGGCTACATCTTCTTTGTTCGCGTTAACAAACGGGCGGTAGAAAGCACTATAGCTTCCTGAACTGTTCTTCTTCCATGTCTTGCGGAAATCAATTTGATACCAGGTATCCCCGCTATCATTCGTTACAGAACGTAAGATCTTAACCTTCTCTCCTCCTTCAAGGGAAGGAGCATAGTGGTTCAACTTCCAGTAATCTGTAGACGGTCCACCACGGACGTTCCAATTTGAGCCTACAACGATTCCATGTAGCTGGCCCTTCTCTATAAATGTGCTTTGACCGCCGTTAAACGCACTTCCATGAACATAAGCGTTGTAATAGGTCATATCATACTGTGGAGTTGCCCCCATCGTGTACTCTAGCATTTCGTTAAATGTCTGATCATATTGTGTTTCAATTTCAGTTGTCGTGCTTTCAACGCCACCACTATAAATGTAGCCATCACGACCTCCAAATTGGATCTTATACCAGCTTGAACCGATTTTACCGATTACAGGGTAAACTTGGTTCGGAGCGATTTGCCCAAAAGGAACAAGTGACCCTGAAGTATTGTCATAGACCGTAACATTCATTGTAGTAATAATATTGGAAATATCTTCATCAGAGCTGTTGCTTCTATTTTGGATGTTGATAGAATCCAATGGTCTCGTGCTGTCCTCGCTCACGTAACCAATCACATTACCGAATTTAATTCCAACGGCATTTCCTTTAAGTTCGTGAATAATGTAACTTTGACCATCCTCTAAATGTCCCATGATTGAGCCATCCATGGTCGAGTTACTAAACACTTGAGCTTTCGGCTCTAGTGCTTCCACGTACTTGTCACTGCTTGTGAATGCTTTCTTAACAGCAGGTGAATAGACATATCCTGTACGGCCGCCAATCATCACTTTCAGCCATGAACCAACTTCTCTTACATAGCTAAACTCCTGCGAAGCAGAAATAGAAGCGAACGGTAGTAGGCTTCCTGTGCTGTTATCATAGACGGTTAGATTCGAAAGTGCTTCACCTTTCAGGGCATGATGAAGCTGTTCAGACCAGTTATCTGCTCCGCTCTTACCAGAAGGTATAAGCTGGTCTGTACGCACATATCCGTAGCTGCCTTCAAACCGGATCTTTACCCAGCCCAGATCTTCGCTAGTACTTTCAATCTTAAACACTTCACCTTCATACAACGTCCCCATT
Organism: Pontibacillus halophilus JSM 076056 = DSM 19796; assembly: GCF_000425205.1. GTDB lineage: Bacteria > Bacillota > Bacilli > Bacillales > BH030062 > Pontibacillus_A > Pontibacillus_A halophilus. Next base: position 170,379 of record NZ_AULI01000001.1, read on the forward strand.
TGAGTAGCTTTGTCTGATTGAGATATGTAGACAGGAGCTTTCTCATTAAATACTTCAAAGTGAGTGTCCGTGGAACGAATATTTTCTTTCACGGCTGGAGCATAAACAAATCCTTCTCTTCCGCCTATAAGAACTTTCAGCCAAGCTCCTGAACGACTTACATAGCGGAACTCTTCACCTTTCGAGATACTAGCAAAGTGAACAAGCTTTCCTGAAGAATTATCATATACTGTTAAATTAGAAATGGCTTCCCCTCCGAAAGACTGTTTTGTTTCATTTGACCAGTTTGCGGCCGCCTCTTTCGAAGAAGGAATTAAATCGTTTAGTAGAACGTATCCAGTTCTATTCTGAAACTGAATTTCCGCCCAACCTTCAGATTTATTAACGTTTAACACTTTAAACGTTTCGCCTTTAAACAATTTACCACTTACTTGATTGCTAAATGACTTTGAAGGATACACATTCGTTGTGTCGGCAATTACTTCTACGTAATTTGTCGTAGATGTGAATGGCTCAACTACAGCCGGCTTGTACACATATCCTTTACGTCCTGCTACCATCACCTCAAGCCATGCACCCATCTCTCTAATGTAAGTAAATTCCTTACCTTTTGGAAGAGAAGCAAATGGTACTAAGCTACCTGAGCTATTATCGTAAATGGTAAGCTTTAACTTAGAATGCGCTACCTTATCTCCAGTATTATTACTCCAATTTTTCACAGAACCTGATTGCGCTACTTCAACGGAAGCAGTTGGGATGTAACCGATATCTCCGCCAATTTCAATCTTCATCCAATCTGAACTCGGCTCGATGTTCACTAATTTGAATAGTTCGTTTGCATATAGTGAACCCAAGGGCAGAGAAGTACTTGAAGGTTCCTGTCGAACAGTGATTCCTTCCTTCAGTACTTTGAAGTAGTTACTCTCAGCAGTAAAGCTCTCTTTCACTGCTGGCGCATACACAAATCCCTTACGACTAGCAACATTGACCTCATACCAACTTCCTGAATAAAGATCGTATTGAATCGTTTGACCTTTTTCAATTGTGGCAAAGTGCTTTAACGTCCCCCCGCTATTGTCGTATACGGAAAGTGTAGATGTTGATGTACCCGATTTAATTGTTGAGAATCCACTAGATACCCAGTTCGGCACTGATGAGGAATTGGAATTAACTAGTGAAGACTGCTGTACAAATCCTTCTTGCCCTGCAAATTCCACCTGAATAAACCCATTATTCGTCCCTAGCTTTTTAAGCTTTTGGCCTTCGTTCACCCTACCAATCTTCACTGATGAAGTTGAGGGTTGTGTATACACCGTTGCAACACTTCCTACTACCTCATAATAGTCTGTGCTCGCAGGAGCAATAGATTGTGTGGTGAAAGCTCTTGCTGATGCTGGTGCACTTTGGGATGCTTCACTTTCATTTGCCTCGGGCTCTTTCACTGATTCTTCCTTTAAAGGCTGTACTTCAGTCTCTTGCTGTCCTTGCTCATCGTCTACATTTAATTCTGAGTCAGGCTGACGAGACATATGTTCTTCCGACTTCTCTAATTGGTTCGGCTGCTGTTCTTCTGCAGCTTCTGTAGTTTGTTGTTTCGTCGTTTGCTGTGATTGATTGTGCGATATATAGTACGTTAAATCTGCCAAGTATACTAGAATTGTAGATTCATTGATTCGTTGATATTTAGTAACAGCTACGTCTTCATGTAAAGAACCAACTTCCTTAGATTTCATCTCATCTAAGAAAATCGAGGTTGACTGTTTCAAATCAATAGTTTCATCGCTTGAGATGTCGGGAATGTTTAAAAGCGTTGTCTCTTTTAACACCTTTTCCATCTCTGATGTGAGTTTTACATAAGCATCCTCACCTAAAAATGAAAAGGAGATTCTTTCGGTTTGCTGATTGAGGTCTCCTTTTACTACTGCTCCACTCGTTAATTCTACCAGTTCAACGTCATCATGAGTACGGAATACAGAGGTCGTTTGCTGTAACTCAACCTCTACCATCGTCTCTTTTTCCTGTCCAGACTCTTCCCCAAATACCGTATAAGGGGAGTAGACCATTTGGGCTACTACTAAAATCATGACAAGGAAAACAGCTACTCTCTTTTTATGGCTCCCTATCACCCGCTTACCACCTTTCAATTTTTTGTGTGCATCCATCTCCACACTCTTCCTATTTTAGCAAGGAACTTCTAATAGTTGAACAACAAATTACCCAAAATCATGACAATAGTTGTAAAATTTTGTTGAGTTTACATAAAAAACAAAGTTTCTTTACATTCCATTTATCTCATAGAGCGTCACTCTTCAACAAAATGAATCAAGCCTCTTCTGCATTCTACATAATTCGGCAATTGAAAAGCCTGTCGAATACATTGTTCGACAGGCTTCCTCTGTTCGCTATTTTCTTAATACCTTCAACAGGAATAACGGTAGTTTCATTTGCCTTTTAATCCGCCATGGCTCTCGGATTAAGCGGTAAAACCATTCGAGTCCTAGCTTTCTGAATAATTTAGGAGCTCGTTTCACACGACCTGAAATAACATCAAAAGAGCCGCCTACACCTTGAAACACGTTTACATCAAGGTTCTTCATGTTCTCAACAATCCAATATTCCTGAGCAGGACTTCCCAATGCAACAAACAGGATATCCGGCTTTGCCTCATTAATGGTACGGACGATTCGATCTTGATCCTTCTCGTAACCGTCTAATACACCCGAAATTTTCAAAGAAGGGAAACGTTTTACTAGATTTTCACTAGCCATATCGGCTACACCAGGCTTTGCACCGTATAGGAATATAGAATTCCCTTCTATTTCAGCTTGTTCACAAAGGGCAAGAAACATATCAATCCCTGTGACTCGTTCTTTTATCTTCCCGCCCTTTAGTCTAGAAGCAAGTACGGCCCCTACTCCATCTGGAATTTGGTACGTTGCTTCGTTCAACAAATTCATAAGGTTAGGGTCTTCTTGTGCTTTTAATATTTTCTCTGGATTTATGGCTACAATAAATGACTGTTGATTCGTTTTAATATCGTTAGATAAGTTACGAACCAATTCATCATAGCTGTAGCTGCTTACGTCGACACCTAGGAAGTTCTCTTTCATCGCCTAGTCAGCTCTTTCAATCTTTGTATCACCAAGACGTTTTACTGTAAAGCCAGCACGTTCCCACTTCTCAAGCTCCAATGCGTTTTTCGTATCGTAAATGATGTTCGTACGCATTTCTTCAGCAAGTTCACTAGGCTCCATATTCTTAAACACATCATGGTCTGTTAGGATAACAAGAATATCCGCACCACGGATTGCCTCTTCACGATTGTCCGTTTGGTTTCTTAAAGTCAGCTCTTTAATATGGGGGTCGTATGCCGTATATTCAATACCCTTACTCGCTAATCGTTTAATTACTTCAAGCGATGGGCTTTCACGTTGGTCATCAATATTTGCTTTGAATGAAAGACCGAAGAGCGCTACTTTCCCTTTATCAATATCTTCTTCTTTTAAGAACTCTTCAATTTTATCCGCTGTATACATAGGCATGAAATCGTTCGTATTTCTGGACAATTGAATGATTTTAGACAGGTTCGGCTCAAGCTCTGCAAGGAACCATGGGTCAACAGCAATACAATGGCCTCCAACACCAGGGCCAGGAGTGTGGATATTAACCCTTGGGTGATAGTTCGCTAATTGAATGGCCTCCCAGGCATTCACACCAATCTGCTCACTAATCATGGCAAGTTCGTTTGCAAAGGCGATATTCACATCACGGTACGTGTTCTCAATAACCTTCACCATTTCAGCAGTTGTAGCGTCAGTAAGGTGAATCGTGCCCTTTACAAATACTTCGTACAGTTCTTTAGTAAGCTGTGATGATTTGTCATTGATTCCGCCAACAATACGATCGTTATCAACTAATTCTTGGAACACTTTACCTGGAATCACACGCTCTGGTGAATGTGATACAAAGAGTTCTTCACCAATAATTAAGTTCGACTCTTTAAGGATCGGCAACATTACATCCTCAACCGTACGTGGTGGTACAGTTGATTCAAGAATGACTAGGTCGCCTTTCTTTACGAAAGGAACAATCGCTTTCGTTGCTTGTTGAACGTACTCTAAGTTAGCAGTCTTATCTTCACGAATTGGTGATGGAACGGCGATAATGAAAACATCTGCTTCAGCAGGCTCTGTAGAGGCAACAAGCTTTCCACTTTCCACTGCTTCACCTAAACGCTCTTCTAACCCATTTTCTTCGATGTGTAGCTGTTTATTGTTAATCATATCAACGGCTCTTGTATTAACATCAACACCTCTTACATCATGGCCATTAATTGCAAACATAACAGAAGTAGGAAGGCCAATGTATCCTAGACCAACGACGCAAATAGACTTTTTCATAAGTGTTTTGACTCCTTTTTCTCCATTACTCATCCGTAATCGTGATGTGGGAATGATCATTACTGTTCTTGCGATACTTTGTTAATGACAAATTTATGTTTTCCGCCTTTCGTTTTTTCGAAGGCATCCGTGAATTCAATTGCAACCTCTGATAGTTGAGCTTTTTCTAAAATATGTTTCCGTAATTCTTCTGACCTAACTTTAAAAGAACTGTCGTTTATTTTCAAGCGAACGGTTACGGAGCCTGCTACTTCTTGTATAACTTGGAATTGGTCGACTTCATCGTATCTACGGAATGTCGTTGAGAAGAAACCACCATGGACTTTCCCATATTGAGATGTGAAGATGAATTCTTGTTGGCGTCCTTTAATGTGTGTCAGGCGAATCAATCCTCGCCCGCATGGACATGGTTCTTTCGTTACTGCACCGTAATCTCCTACTTCATAACGGATAAATGGCATCGCATAGTTCGATAGGTCCGTTAAAAGAATTCGACCTTCTTCACCATCTGGTACAATGTTACCTTCCTCGTCTACAATCTCTACTATACAACGCTCCATGTTGATGTGGAGACCATTTTGCTCTTTGCATTCAAATGCTGTTACGCCGCCATCATTTGCTCCGTACTGGTCATACACCTTACACTGGAAAGCTTCTTCAATAGCTTGGCGGTAACGGGGTAACAGAACTTCTGAAGTGGTAATGACTGCCTTCAGGTCCACATCTAGCTTGTTCTCCATAATATAGTTGGCCAATTCATAGGCTGCGGAAGAATAAGCATACATATATTGAACGTTCTTGGACTTCAATTGCTCCACGTATTCTTTCATCTTATCTTGTGACATATCATAAGAAGAAAATGGAATCCAATTGTTTAAATAATAATAAAATTGTCGCTTATAATCAAATCCCGAGAGTAGCGAGCCACCTGCTAATACAGCCATCTTATCCCCAGGAGTATATCCTGCAACATTCCAACCTCTCCAAATATTTGCCCACATCATTGAATGTGAAACCTTGGGAAGGTAATAACGTAACGGCTCTCCTGTCGACCCCCCAGTTCGCTTTTCCGCCGGTGAATACCGTTCCATATCTGCTGAATGGAGGTCTTCTTTATGTTCTTTTATTAACTCTTTATTTAACAGTGGAAACTTGGCTAAATCCTCAAGCTTCGTAATTGCGTCAGGAGAGAGTCCTCTCTCTTCCATAACCTTTCGGAAGTAAGGCACATTCTTATAGCCGTGCTCCAATAAATTCTTTAATTTATCTAACTGATCTCGCTCAAGGTCTTCCCTCTTTTCCCATTGATGACTACTTTCTTCCTTATATAATTGAAGCGCATTGGTCTTTCTAATCTTTTCCATCAAGCTAACTTTGCCTTTGTTAATAAGCTTCACGGCATTTCAACCTTTCTTTATTTCTTCACTTTTTTAATACCCATGTTAACGAGCGTTATAAATTGTTGAACACGTAGGCTGTAAGCGGTAATTGCGAATAGTAGGAACACAACAGCAGTTAATATACTTAGCTGAACGAGGGTGCTATCCATCTCAGAAACACCTACATTGTAAACCCATTGAGCCAATCCAAACGGGACAGCGAACAACAGGGCAAGTTTCAATAGGTCTATGAAATAAGCAGAGGACTGCTTCTTATCTAACGTTGACTTCTTATTAAGAACCGTAAGTAAAATTAGTAACTGCAGCATAAATGAGATAGAAGTACCAAGAGCGACACCCGTGTGGCCCATTATTTGGGAAAGGGAATAGCTTATGATAATATTTGTAATTACTGCAACTATGCTCGTGTACATAACTACTTTAGATTGCTTCAATGCTAGGAAAGAACGCACGATAAATTCCCTTAAAGCAATGAAGACTAACCCAATCGAGTAATAAAAGAACGCTGAACTTGTCATGAATGTATCGTTTGCATCAAATACACCGCGCTTAAAAATGAATTCAATTAATGGATAAGATCCGATAATCATAACAACCATAAATGGAATTGTTGCAACGGCAATAGTCATAAACCCTTTCCAAAAAAGTTTGAAAAATCGGTCCATGTTCTCTTGAGCAGCTTCTACTAAATTCGGATAAAATACTGTGATTAGGGACATTAACAAGACGCTAAGAGGTAAATACATAAGCTTCATTGCGTAGTTTAACGCAGATATGCTTCCCTCTTCCAACCCTGAAGCAATGACCCGGTTAAAAACCTCCATAAATTGGAATGTGATTCCGGAGATTATGACGGGAAAGAACATGTATATAGAATCTTTAATATATTGTTTGTGTTTCTTGAAGTTTGTGTTTAATTTTACATTGTAAGGTCTGAGGCTTGGATACTGAACTAAGAACTGGGCAATTCCCCCTACTAACGTTCCGATTGTTACTCCATAAATCCCGTAGAAATTCGTAAGGAGTATGATAGACAGAATAATGACTAAGTTGTTAGCTAATGGGACCGCTGCAGGGCTAAAGAATTTCTTATTTGCATTAAGAATCCCCTTCGCAATACTCGTTAGTACAAGGAAAACTGCGACAGGTAACATAATTCTCGTCAGCTTGACACCCAATTCGATATACTCCGGATGGTCTGTAAAGCCAGGTGCTATCAATCGAAAGAGTTGCGGAGTAAATAGGAAGCTGACTGTAGTGAGTACAAGAGTAATCAAAATGAACAACATGCTTAAGGCGCCCACTTGTTCATTCGCTAACTGTTTATCGCGATTCCTCGCTTCGATATACAACGGAATCATCCCTGTTGTAATGGCCATCCCAACTGCGGCGAACAGGATATTCGGGATGACAGAAGCCACATAGAAAACGTCAGCCTCATAAGAAGTACCAAAATAGGCAGCCATGAAGGTTTCACGACCAAACCCTAATAGCTTACCCAGTATGGTTATTAGGGTAATAATACCTACAGATTTCAAAAATCCTCGTTGTTTCATTTGTTTTTCTCCCTTAATAAAAAAACTCTCCTATAATGTAGGCTTGAATCATACCAATTATCGACAACGCTTTATTATATATCAATTGGTTCATTTAGCCAATTATAGACACGTCATAGGTTATAGTTTATACTTCAATATGGTAATTTAAATCAACTATACATACAATGGGAGGTTACCATGCAATTAAATACTAACAGATTCTCATTCCCAAACACACTCGTCTTATTTATTGTATTTCAACCGATCCTAGATATTTTAACATTCTTTTACATACGAAATTTCGAATCTTCTATCACTATTGGATTAGTTATACGAGTACTGTTTATGGGGATATCTGCCTTGTTCATTCTAATAAGCAAGAACAGCAAGCTCAAAAAATATGTCATTTCTTATTTAGTCTTGTTGGCAGTTGTCATGGGGGCAGGACTCTTATACAATTACTTCAACAAACCAATATTTTCTGTCTTTTCAGAATTGCAACTACTAGCAAAAACCGCTTATTATAGCGTTATGTTCTGTTCCTTTATTCTCGCCTTTCAATACTGGAATGGGTTCGAGACAATTAGCCAGAAAGTTTACCGATCCATTAACGGTGCCATGCTGATTGTAAGTCTCTCAATGTTCTTAGCTATTTTAACAGGTACAGCTTCGGAAACATACGATTACAATAAATTCGGGTATAAGGGTTGGTTCTTTGCTGGGAATGAGATTAGCGCTATTATTGCAATTAGCTTCCCTCTCGTTTACCTACTCGCATTAAAACGAACTACATCGATTAAATCTGCAATTCACTACATCCCAGCCGTCCTATTGGCTATCACAGCGATTCTGATTGGCACGAAAGTCGGTCACTTTGCAATGCTAATTGCCGTAATCATCTTGTCCTTTACATACATCATTCGCTGGATTGTATCACTTGTGCAAACTAAGCACGATCGTGAAGGAAAAGCTAAAATGATTGCTTCTATTCTCTTTTTAGCATTTGCATTGCTATTAACACCTTTCTCTCCTTCCTTTGCCAACGTCAGTAATGATGTAACAAAAATTAAGGAAAACACAAATATCACCGATGACGAACAAGAAACGGAAGAAGAAAACGAAATATTTGATGAAGAGAACGGAACATCTAACGAAAAAGGCGAAGAAGAAACTAGACCAAGAAAAGACCGCGAGCAGATTAAATCAGAAATATTGAGCACCGTCTTAAGTAGTCGCGACGTCTACTTCCTTAATACGTACAGCGATTTCAAGAAAGCTCCAATTTATCAAAAGCTGTTTGGTATGGGGTATGCAGGGAATTATGAAGATAAACCTAAGTTAATTGAAATGGATTTCTTTGATATATTCTTTTCCTATGGAATAGTTGGTTCAATCATTGTATTGTTGCCATTACTATCCATTATGGTCTTAACCGTAACCAAATTGTTCACAAATCCAAAGCTCGTCTTTTCACCACACAGCATTGGAATTACAGTGTCAATCTTACTCGGACTTGGGATCGCCTTCTTTGCAGGACATGTCATCTTTGCACCTGCAGTAAATATTTATCTCTGTGTCACGATGGCGCTACTCTTTTACTATTTATTATTTGGAAATAAATCTAACGCTTAACAAAGGAGACCTATACAATGAAAGTTTTAGTAACTGGCGGAGCCGGGTTTATCGGCTCTCATACTGTAGAAACACTCCTTGAACGAGATACTGATGTCGCGGTATTGGACAACTTATCCACCGGCAAGAAGGAGAACCTTAACTTATCTTACGTCCAACTCTACAACGCCGATGTCAATCATTTGGACAGCGTTCGTCAAGTTGTATCAGAATTTGAACCTGATTATATTATTCATCTTGCAGCACAAGTGAACGTGACGGTTTCTATCGATCACCCTATTCATGATGCACAGTCGAATATAATCGGCACGTTGAACGTACTAGACGCAGCAAGGGTAGCAAATGTGAAGAAAGTCGTATTTGCTTCATCTGCTGCTGTTTATGGCAATCCAGAACAACTCCCATTAGATGAAAGTCACCCTGTACAACCGTTATCTCCGTACGGCTTATCTAAGTTAACAGCGGAACACTATCTCGACTTGTATGCCCAAACGTATGGTGTTGATTACACCATACTACGTTATTCAAATGTATACGGCCCACGTCAAGATGCATTAGGTGAAGGCGGTGTAGCGGCAATCTTCAATCATTTGATTAAAGAACAACACCCAATTGAAATTCATGGAGATGGTGAGCAATCACGCGATTTCATTTACGTGAAAGACTTAGCTGAAGCAAACTGCCTCGCCCTAACCGCTGCTACAAATAACGTCCTTAATATTTCTTCCAATGAGAGCACTACGGTTAATGAACTTGTAGAGGTCTTTAAGAAAGCACATGGAAACGTTGAAGTAATCGTGCAGCACACTGCTGAACGCAAAGGAGATATTAAACACAGTATTCTTGCTAATCAAAAGGCGAAACAAGCATTGCAATGGCAGCCTGAGTACTCCATTCACGAAGGCATTCAACAGCTAATTCATCAAAGCTAGGGGATTCATTATGAAGAAGACAACCATACTACACGCCGGCCCACTCCCTCCTCCTATAGGAGGGATGTCAATTTATATAAAAAGTCTGGAGAAATTCCAGAGCGAACATTACGAACTCAGCTTCTTTGATACAACTGCAAAGAAAGAGGACCAAATAGCAAAACTACTGTTTAACCTGACGTTCCTCATTCGTTTCATCTTTTGTTTACTCGCACAAAAACCTAAAGTCGCACACATTCATACGGCAGGATATCGTTCTTTCCAAAGAAGCCAATGGATGCTACGTTGCACACGCTTGCTGAATATAAAATGCATTATGCACATTCATAGCGGTAAATTTATTGACTTCTATTCAGAGAGCCCTGCCCAAAAACAAGCCTCCATAAAAAAAACATTGCACGAGCTAGATCAGGTGGTCGTACTTTCACAGTCGTGGAAGAAAATCTTCATGGACACATTTGAACTAGCAGACAATAGAGTTGAGGTGGTTCCAAACGCTATCTTTATTGATCAGTTTAAAGAATGCAGATCCACGAGCAAGTATGAAACAGATACAAAGCAGATATTATTTATTGGAAGCTTGAATAAAGGTAAAGGGATTAACGACTTAATCGAACTTGCCAAGAGTTTGCAGGAAGACAAGTCAATCAAATTCCTTGTTGCAGGAGACGGTCCGCTTCGGGGAGAGATCGAGACACAGACCAATCAACATCAATTAAACATTGAACTGCTAGGCCAAGTCTCAGGTGAGAGGAAACAACAGATTTTCAAGAAGGCGAACGTTTTCCTTCTTCCTTCTTATTTTGAGGCCATGCCAATTTCAATTATTGAAGCCATGGCTTCAGGTATGACCATCCTTTCTACTACAGTTGGAAGCATTCCAGACATGGTACATGAAGGGCAAGGGGGATATCTCTTCTCTCCGGGGAAAGTGGAGGAAATGAGACGTACTGTTCAACACCTTGATTTAGAAGAAATTAAGCGTATGGGCCAATACAACTTAGAAGAAGCAGCACATTACGATTTTGACCAATTAAATCGAAACCTTGAACAACTCTATGCTTCTATTTTGAAGTAGGAGTTAAGGATAGAAAAGCAGCCTCTACGTAGCGTAATCATCGTAGAAGCTGCTTTTTTCACTTGCATTCAGTTAAAGATTTTTTTCAGTTTTCTCCTTACCTTAAAGGCCTTGTATTGCAACTTATCAATCGTTGATGGTGTGGTGACTCTTCGTCCGAGACCTTCTTCCATTGCGTACTTACATGGATTACATAGGCCGCAGGATTTTCCATCTTTTCTAGGTGTGTGACAGAACCATGTTTCCTCCATGATATGTGCATACCCACGTTGCTTCGCGTTCTCTTCCATCTGAAGCTTCGTTATATCTAATAACGGAAAACGAAAGTCCTTAAAGATCTTAAACTCCTGCATAGATACAGCCTCTTTTAATACATAGTATGAATCGTTGCCATCTTCTACTTTAACCACATCTTGAATGATAATTTCTCTTGCCTTATCTCCATTATGAATGGAAAGCTCAAGCTTTTCGATTCCTGACGAATGCACATACCTCGGTAACCAATCATACTGGTCTCCCAATCTCCACTTGGAGTTTGCCAGCTTGTGATAAAGGGCGGTAATCTCTTCGTTTTGCGGAATATCCTCTTTTCGGATTTCAATCGTTTCTTTAATATGTCCCTCCTTCGACGGATCAAGCTCTACTACCAAACGCTTTATTTTCTCAATCGTCTTCTTTTCCATTTCTGTGGAAGGGCGTACGGGATCATTTACATAGTACGGTTGGATTGTAGCCCCTTGATCTAAAACTAAATTTAACACACGGTATGTGGAATCCCATCCACCAGTCCATAAAACGTTATATATCATAAAACAACATCCTCCATTGTCAATCTAAGTGCATTTTGACTTCAGTATAGCACAAAACCTATTCTTTTCTTTTTCACATTTTAATAAAGCTTTGATTTCAAAACTTTACAATTAAATGTATGGAAGGCAAGAAAAATGACCCCTCCCTAGAAGGAAGAGGCCGTTATTTTACTCACTATCGCTCAGTAACTTCTTCAGCGATGAACAAACCAATTGATCTGTTCTGTCTCCAAATACGACTCCAGTATTTCTGTGGCACTGGCTGCTCGTACGTGTATGGAGAGATTTCGATTGTTAATCCTGGCAATCTCTTATCTTGTACAAACCAATCGGTGTACCCACCCCCACTTGGGTTGGGTTTTGCAGCGACTAAACTATATCCCGTAATGTCAGACACTTGGTTCGCAAGTCTCAAATCTCTCGAATACGTACTAGAAGGTTGATTAAAATACCAATAAATAATTTCTCCGGACGAGTGATATGCTACTGTCGTCTGGAAATCGTGTTGATAGGTAAAGTCATAAAGCGCCCGCGCTTCACTTTCAGTCAACGGAGCTCGACCCTTATAGTTTTTATAGGTTGGGCCTGATGCATTGTTTCGAATGTTCGCCCAATCTGCTGGATATTGACGGTTTAAGTCAACTCCATTAATATTCGCTTTCCAGGAAGAGAAGTCGTAACTAAACCCATTTAAAGCTAATACAGCACTTGAATTATTAGCCGAACGGTAACCTTGTTGGACTAGTGTCACACCATCCGGATTAAGCATAGGAACAAACCACATAGACGTCTCATTTAAAATCGTTCTTGTCGGATACCCATCAAAGGATTGATTCTTCGTATAAGAACTTGCGTATTGATCAATCATCTCCATCAATACATTCGTCGTCATATGCTCTCTGGCATGGTGGGAGCCGTTAAACATCACTTCTTCTTTGCCTTTCCCAAGCTTCAATGCGAAAAGCTCTCTACCGTCTTCTGATTTTCCAATCGTTATGAGTTCGACCAAATCAGGATAACTGTTCCTTAATTCGTATAAATCTGTTCTCATTTGTTGATAAGAATAAGTCTTATTCGGGTTCACCAAGTCTATAGATTGAATAGAGAGTGCAGGTTTATAAATGTATCCTTTCTTGTTTAGATAATCTACTTCCACCCAGGCTCCCGAAGTGCTTACCATGTTATATTGTTCGCCGCTCCATAGCGTGCCAATAGGCTTTAAGCTACCAGAAGAGTTATCATACACCGTTACATCTTGGTTAATACTGAAACGAATTCCCGTCGACTTCTGTTGTTGCTCACTCCTCATATCAGCTTTACTAGAAGGCTCCGTGGCATTTTCCCATATGTAACCAGTTGTTTTCCCAATACGTATTTTGTGCCAGCTACCATAGTCTGCTACTCTTTTGTATACCGTGTTGTTCTGCAGTTGGCCAACCTCTTTAAGTGAACCATTCTCTCTTTTATAAAGGGTTGTGTGATTATTCGTGACACGGAAGTAGTCGCCTGCGAAATTCTCTTTTACTCCACTCTTGTAAACATAGCCAACACGGTTGTTGAAGTTTACTTTGTACCAACTCCCTACTTTTTCAAGGTACGCAAGCTCCATCCCCTTATAGAGAACACCGATTTCCACGAGTTTGCCGCTAGAATTATCATAAACGGTCACATCTGAAACAAGCTCACCTTGAAGGCTCCCTACGTTCGAAATGTAGCTGTTCGTACCTCCACTTGCAGGACTTGTAGCACTCGCCCATACATAGCCAATGTCATTGCCTACACGTACACGATGCCACCCGCCAGTTTGACCTAACCTTTCATACACTTGCCCCTTGCTCAACTTACCGATGGATGTTAATTGACCACCATCACTTTCATATAACGTTACATTATCCGTGTCGACTCTGAAGTAGGAATCTGCTTTAGTAAAGCTTGTCTTCACAGCACTTCCATATATGTAGGCCGTACGGTTGTTAAAGTTAACCTTATACCAATTACCGAATTTAGAGATATAGCTCATCTCTGTTCCTTCTTGCAGTTCTCCTATATATTCCAAAGAACCAGAAGAATTATCATAGACACTCGCATCGGACACAAGTGTAGCTTTCAAACTTCCAGCTTCATTTGTGAAAGGAACATTAGGTTTCTCAACGGGGCTTGTAGCTCTTGCCCATACAAAAGCCACTTTGCTCCCTACCTTTACCTTATGCCAACTCCCATAGGAAGCAACTCGCTGGTATACCTCTCCATTCTCCAATTGACCAATAGCAACAAGGCCTTCCCCAGTTCTTTCATACAACCCTACATTATCTTGGTTCACCTTAAAGTATGCATCAGAATTTACAAAAGGTTCAGTTATGTACTCTTCTTCCAAATAAACTTCTCGATTTCCAACATTCACTTTATACATCCCTGATTCTTTCGAAAGGTAAGTAACCTCTGTTCCCTTACTTAGTATTCCAACGTACAAATCACTCTTTGGGTTAGAGGTCGCAAAGATTGGTGCATCTTCGACAATCAACACTTCACGATTTCCTACTGTATTCGTCGTAGATAGAGCGCCTTCATTAGCTACAGCTTTCGTAGCAGGTGCCCAAACGTATGCTGTTTGATTCCCTACTCGCAACTTATGCCAACTTCCATAATCCGCAGTTCGTTCAAATATTTCGCCTTGTTCTAACCGGCCAACGCTAGTTAACGAACCATTTTCACGAACATATACGTTAATATATGATGATGTAACCTCAAATACATCCGTTTCCTCAAAAGTCACCTCTGTAGAATTCACTTCAGGTGCCGCACTGGCACTTACATCTTCAGATTGGACATTAGAAGCGTCAGCTACGGATACCTCCTTAGAAGGTTCACCTTCTTGCTCTTCCTCAACAACAGTTTTTTGTTGATTTGTATTAGGTGCTTCTTCTACATTAGAATCTTCTGTAGAGGATGGTTTTTCAGGTGTGGAAGACCCCTTCGTTTCCGATGCCTCTTCACTTCCCGATTCTTCTGCCTGCTTCCCACTCGTCCCTTCATTAGAAGCGGATTCGTCCGGCTTCACATGGAACATTTTGTTTCCGATTTGAATTGTATTACGATTACCTTCTACGTAATACAATTCTTCTTGTGAAGCAATATGGCCTAATTCTTCTCCACTCTTTGAAACTATGACTTGCTTCTCTGAAACTACCTCTTGTAGGTATGTTTGCTCTTCGTACTGTGCATAGTCATCCGTAACACCTGTTTCAACCACTTTAACCATCTCGTTATTTAGGTCGACATGATCGTTGTAGTATTGCACAAGATACCCATCATTCTCAGCTTGTCCATAAATTGTTGTCCCTTTTAGAAGGGTCATAGTTCCCCAATTCTCATGCTTAAGGGGCACATCTTCTAAAAGTTCAAGCGTCACATACTCCGGCGAATTGGCTGATATCATTGAAGTTGGAACAATCATCATCAGAATAATCAGCCAAGCAACAGCTTTTCGCACCTACTCAACCCCTTTAATAGTATTTCCATAGACTATAATACTATGAAAATACTGTAAAAGGGAATGAACTTTCCAAATGAGTTTTAAAAAATTCAACAAAGGTTTATCTTAGGAAAGCAAATGGAGTTTTCTTTACAATTCGTTTAGGCTGATTTAACCCGAAATGTTCTCCTGCAACAAGTTTCCGTGCATTGTCTGTGAACATGTTCTTCGTTTGGTCACCGAACTTTTTCGCAAGATATTCAGAGGCTTCTTTTAAGTTGAATTTAGATTTGTTAGATAATGATACGTCACATGTCAACAGATGAATCAAGTCCGCTTCAATTAATTTCTCAACAAGCTTCTGCCCTTTTCTACCTCTATGTCCCAACAAAGAATGTGTACTAACAACAGTTTTAGCACCATTTTTTACGAGATCATATAATTTATTAGGATTTGATTGAATTTCCTTATTTCGTTCAGGCTGAGTAATAACAGGAATATATCCATTAATCTGTAAATCGAAAAGCATATCATGCATATGAAGTGGTACGCTATTCTTTGGAATCGCGATAAACACATAATTCGTACTGTTCATAGTAATTAATCTACCTAAATGGAGTTTGTTCACAATTTCCGCATTTACATTAACCTCTTCGCCCGGCAAAACGCTTAGGGGAATACCCGCTACGTCAAGCATCTCATTCAACAGAGAAACTTGTTCATGGATTCTCTCTTTATAGTTGTCTATATGTAATCCTTCATAGTTCGGGGTCGCAATCACAGATGTAATACCGGCTTTGACAGCTTCACGCGCAACCTTTAAGCTTGCATCCATGTTTTCTTGTACGTCTTTGTTTTCATCAAGAATATGGCAACTAATCTCAATCATAATTAACCCTCCCTATTGATCATTTTTGGAATTTAAAACCAATAAATGAGACTTTAAGCTTATTTATATATTATCAACATCTAATCGGAATGAAAATAGCACTTTTTGTCGGATGATAACAGATTTTATAAATGGGTCTTTTGAACCATTTGACTATATTAACACAAAAAAGAGAAACATCCTTATCAGGATGTTTCTCTTTTACTGTTTTTCAGTTTTCGACTTTCTTCCTACTCTCTGAAACAAACGAACGATTCGTCTTGATAAGTCATCAAAGAATGTGTACACCACTGGTATAAGAAGAAGCGTGAAAATCATGGATACAGATAAACCAAAGATAATCGTAATTGCCATTGGCTGTTGGGCCTCCGAACCTTGCCCAATTCCGATCGCTAACGGAACCATACCGAGTACAGTCGTAAGTGTAGTCATCAGGATCGGACGAAGTCGTGTTCGACCTGCTTCTAGAATCGCTTCCATCCGTTCAATGCCTCGCTCGCGGAGAATATTAATATAATCCACCAGAACAATGGCATTGTTCACAACAATTCCGGCGAGCATAATTACCCCAACGATAGCTGGTAGGCTGAGTGGCTTCCCGGTGATATAAAGACCACCAAAGATTCCAATTGCCGTTGCTGGCAGTGAGAACATAATAACAAATGGGTACAACAAGTTCTCGAACTGAATGGCCATCACTGCATAGACAAGGAAAATGGAGAAGATGAGCGCAAGGCCTAAATCTCCGAAAGAATCTTGCATGTCCTCTGCTTGGCCACCCATTGAATAGGAATATCCATCAGGGAAATTCATGTTCTGCAATTTCGCCTCAATATCTTGAGATATACTCCCTAAATCTCGGTCCACAATTTCACTCGTTACATTGACTTGACGTTCTTGATTCTCACGAAGCAACGTCACTGGACCTTGCACTTGCTCGAGCTCCGCAATCGTAGCAAGTGGGATAGTTGACCCCTGCTGCGTCTGGATGCTAAGTGTTTCTAAGTCATTAATAGTCTTTCGTTCATCTTCAGGTAGAAGAACGTTAACGGTTATTTCGTCGCCGCCTTCTCTAAATTGAGTGGCAGGTGACCCTTGGAACCCAGCTTGTACTTGAGCTAGTACTTGCTGATACGACAGGCCGTACTGCGCAGCCTCGTCTCGGTCTACGTTAATCTGAATCTCAGGACGACCTTCATCTGCAGAAGTTTCTGCGTTATACACGCCCTCCACTTCAGAGATCATGTATACAACTTGTTCCGACAACTCTTTTAACACATCGTAATCTTCTCCGTTCAGCTGGATCTGAACTGGGTCACCTGTACCCAAGCCCCCAGACATTTCGCTTACGGTAATTTCAGCTCCAACGATGTCTTTCAATCTCTCGTCAATTTCTTGCATAACGCTTGTTGTTGTCTTCTCTCGTTCCTCTGGAGGAATAAGCTGAAGCGTGTACGTTGCTTCGTTACCTGTTGTGGAGAAGCCTGTAAAGCCACCTCCACCAACACTCAAGTAATTCGCTTCAATGATTTCTTCATAAGGTTCTAGTTGCTTATCAATTTGGTCCGTTATCTCTTGTGTGCCATCAATAGATGTACCGGTTGGTGCTACTGCCTTAATTTCAATCTGACCTTGGTCAGAGGCTGGAATAAATGCCGCACCAATAAACGGAATAAGCGCAAGGCTTCCTCCTATAAGAAGTAAAGTCGTCAGTACCGTAATAATCCGGTGACGCAATACCCAACGGAGGCTACTCAGATAACCGTTGCCAAGCTTATCCATGAAGCGGTCGAACCAATAACGACGACCATGATTCTGCATGGCGTTCGTTAAGAGCTTTGAAGATAGCATCGGGATTAACGTAATCGAAACAATAAGCGAAGCCACAAGAGCAAAGGAAACGGTTAACGCAAGTGGAGTGAACAACTCAGACGCCAACCCTTCAACGAACACAATTGGTAAGAAGACGACGAGTGTTGTTGTTGTCGAAGCAATTACCGCAGGTGCGAGCTCTGATGCCCCTTTCTTTGCCGCTTCTTTAATCCCATATCCTTGCTGACGATAGCTCACAATATTCTCAAGGATGACAATCGAACTATCCACCATCATACCAATTCCGAGTGCTAATCCTCCCATCGTCAACACGTTTAACGTGTTCCCGGTAAAGTACATAAGGGAGAACGTTGAAATAATCGCAATTGGGATGGATAGTCCAATAACAATCGTTGCTCGTATGCTCTTTAAGAATAGGAGCAAAATGAGGACAGAGAATACGCCCCCAAGGATGATGTTCTGTACGACTGAATCAATGGAAATCCGAATAAATTCAGCGGTATCAAAGACCACATCAAGTTCGACGCCATCAGGCAGTTCTCCCTGAATGTCATCCATCGCAGTCATCACGTTATTCGATACTTCTACTGTGTTGCTGTCAGATTGCTTCATGACAGGAAGGACGACTGAGGATTTCCCATTCACTTTGGCAATACTTGAGACTGGCGCATACGTATCCTCAACTGAAGCTACATCATCTAACGTGATCGTCGCCCCTGTTGGCGTCGTTATGATTGTATCGCGCACATCATCTACAGATTCAAACTCCCCTTGTATTCGAATCTGTAAATCCTGGTCCCCTTTCTGAATGACACCAGCAGAACCAGATTGGTTAGCGGCATTAATTGCTTGGACCAGCGTCGAAGTGTTGAGTCCATATTGAACAAGACTTGATTGGTCAAGCAACACTTGCACCTCACGAGTACGACCTCCCTCGATGCTGACAGAAGCCACACCGGCTTGGCGCTCTAAGTATGGATTTACTTCATTCTCTGCAATGTTCTTTAAGTCCGTCGCATCATCCCCAGTTAGCCCCATCCACATAACAGGCGTTTGGGAAGGGTCGAAGCGAAGGACACTTGGCTCCCCTGCACCGTCCGGCAATGAGGCTTTCACTCTGTCGATGCTTTCTCGAACATCTAACAGAGCATTATCTAAATTTGTTCCATTCTTGAACATTAACAGTACCAGACTTGCATTTGGTTGGGACTGAGATTGAACCGTATCAATTCCCTCAATTGTACTAACTGCTGATTCAACCGGCCGACTCACTAATTTCTCTACCTCTTGAGGAGCCGCTCCATCATAGCTAGTGGATACAACTGCAATGGGCAAGTCAATCTCTGGGTAAAGGTCAATGGCCAGGTTTCTAAGTGAAACAAATCCGAGTGCAAGTACGGCGAGTACCACCATAAAGACCCCGACTGGCCGCTTGACGGAGGTATCTACAATTCTCAATTTATTGCTCCCCCTTCATGACCTTCACCTTGTTGCCATCCGTAAGGGTTAGTTGCCCCTTCACTACGACCTGATCGCCCTCATTCAACTCAGCATCAATAGCCGTTTGGTCTGATTGGGCTTCAATTACGGTTACTGGAACTTGTGTGGCTTTTTCTTCGTTGACGACATAAACAAAGGATTCCCCTTTTTCTTCCACTACGGCAGCAGTTGGAACAATTAGCTTGTCCGCTACCACTTTCTCAGGAAGGATAAATGAAACCATCATTCCCGCTTTCAACGTACGGTCCTTATTCGAAATGGTTGCTTCAACTGGGTAAAGCCCAGTGTCATTCGTAACATTTGAGATGTAGCTGATTGTGGCCTTCCCTTCTTGTTCATCAAGGGAATCCAACGTAACAAGAATCTCTTTATCCAATTGGAATAGATTCAGTTCATTTGACGTAACGGATGCTTGAACTTTAATCGGTTGCAAACTCACAATCGTTGCGACCGGTTGCGCGTTTGAAACCATCGCCCCTTCCGTTACCTCAAGTGAAGCAATTTCACCGGATGTTGGTGCTGTAATCGTCGTGCTTACTTGAGACTCGGTTTGATTTAACTGCGTATTAGCTTGTTCAACACCTAGCTCCGCTTGATCCACGGCGGATTGAGCACTGTTCACTTGAGATTCTGCTTGTTGCACGGCTTGCTCAGCTTGCGCGACCGTCGCTTGACTCGAAGACAACAGGGAGGATAAAGACGATTGGAACTCGTTTGCTTGTTGTTCCGCCTCTTCAAATTGTTGCTTCGCTTCATGATATTGTTCCTCTGATAGGGTTCCATTCTCATAAAGTTCGTCCAACTGCTCCGGAGCTTCAATGGTCACAGAAGGGATATCTCCTGTACTTGAAGCTTGATTCCTGGCACTCGCTAGATTATCTTCTGCCGAATTCAACGCATCTTGAGCAGCGCTCCGCTGAGATTTAGCCGATTCTAGTTGCTGGTTCGCTTGCTTTACGGAAACTTGTTGAATCTCAACTTGGTCAGCCGCTTGAGAGGAACGAACACGTCCGATTAAATCCCCTTTCTCCACAACATCACCTTTCGATACAGCTAGTTTCACTAATTCACCAGGCGTTGTTGGAACGACTGCTGATTGGGAACCAGGAATCGTACGACCAATTACATCTTTCTCAAGCACCAAATCTCCCTTTATAACCGACGCTAACTCAACAGGTGTTACTTGCTCTTCTGTACTATCAGAAGTCGTATCTTCAGAACATGCTGCCATTATTAAGACGGTTAGAATCAGCATGCTCAAGATGGATAGTCTTCTCACTTTATCGTCATCCCCCTTGAATCGTTCTATTGAAACAATTGTGTATTAAGCTGCCTCGCAATTCGCTCACTATTTTCTCTGAGTTCAGGTACACGTTGGAAATGTGTAAGCATTCCTTGAAACAGAATCTTCTTCGGTTCTTCTAGTTGTATCTCTTGAAGCAACAGGTCAATGGTATCTTGCAAGTCCTGCTTATGATCGCCATTCATTTCAAGCTTCTCCAGTTCATGACGCATATCATAAAGCAGCTCTTCAACAATGTCTTGATTCTTCTTTGGATACACATCATTGGCATAGGTTGCCAGAAAGGCTTCAGGCGCAATTCGAGGCTCCCCGCCTTCTTTCAGCATCCCCTGAATGGCATCATCGATTCGACGTAAGATAAACCTTGCCAGACTCTCTAAATTAATGGACACACCACTCGCCACTACCCAGCGAACGGACTCACTTACAAGGCCTTGAACAATAAGAACTCCATCTACAATGTATGGCTCGATGTCCTTCCCATACATGGACCTTAAGTGCTCACTCGTCCACTTAAAGGAAGTCTCCTTCATCTCATATAAGAAATCATCCATTTCTTGATTTAATGAGATATTGTCCCGGATGACCATGATAATAAAGTCTCGAAATTCCCCAATGGTCTGCATTAAGACTTGAATTTGTTTCTCCATTGTTTCGCGCGGTGTATCTCCTTCGTGTCTCGCTGCTTCAATGCGACTCTTAAGATCGACATAATAGTATTCATATATGTTTAGGATAAAGTCTTCTTTCGATGAGAAATGCAAATAGAATGCGCCTTTAGATACCTCACTATTATCCGCAATCTCTTGAATAGAAGTGGAATGAAACCCTTTTTGAGCGAATAACTTCATGCCTGACTCAATGAGTTTCTTCTTCTTTTCATTCATGTTCTCACTCCTTCCCCTTCTGTGTCTTCTTGTTGACGGCCCATTATGACTGGTCAGTCACGCTATCTATAACTATACTATCTCCCCATTTTCGTTACAATATGACAACATACAAAAAGCCGCCAATCGTGTGGCGACTTTATGACATCGTTTTACAAAGATACTATTATCCTTATCTAATATCTGTGTAAGGTTTATATAGTTTCGCAATAGCCATTCCTGTCAATTGCATCTGCCGCTTCATAGAGAAGTCTGACATTGTAATCTTAACCTTAGAACCATTTGAGAATGTTATGCTTGTTCCCTTTGTTTCTTTTAATTCTTTAAATTGTTCCACGTGAAAAAATGCAATCCATATGCATGCTGAGTTCTTATGTGAACACGTTGGGAATAGATAAATCCCATTAGTCGGATCAACAGGGATAGGAAGCTTCGTATTTGTATGTAGCATCTTCTCCATCGCTGAACGCCGTCCACTGAACGAGGAGCCATGACGAATGCACGAGGCATCCATAATCTCATTAGGAGTCTGATGACAGTATACTGTCTGCTCCTTCTCCAATATCTTAGACATGTAAACCGGATGGTAATTAGGAAAAACCGCCATTGTCTGATTGGTGATGATATACTCCTCTACAAACTCTTCTTTCACGTTCATTTTCCTTTCACTGTGTTATTTATTTTACAACTATAATAATAGCCTAATAGTCCTGAATATTTTGTCGCAATATGTAAAATTAAGTTAATTTTATGTACAATATGGGTATTTTTAACTTTTTTATGTCTTTTTATCAAAGATGAACGCTCGATTTGTTACAATTTAAGCAATCGAGTTGAAGTGGGAGGGGAGAATACTGGAGATTGCGAAGCTTTCCACAGCAGTTAGTCATGCTGAAGTGAAACAACAAGCGTCGTTAGCTGTCATGAATTCTGCGCTTGGCCAACTGGAAACGCAAGGAGCAGGTATGCAAGAGTTATTGGATTCCTCGAAAGTAAACGAAGCACCCCATCCAACGAAGGGCGCAAGTATTGATCTCAAAGGATAAGAGAAGAAGCAGCGGGCTTCCGCTGCTTCTTCTTATTCTTCCTCGTCAGTTGTTTGTTTCTCAGATTCTTGTTGGTTAGATTCTTCTTTATCTCCGTTGTTCATTGTATCTTCATTACCTTGTTCTTCTTCGTTCATCATATCATCTTGCTCTTCTTTCATCTCTTGTTCTTCTTGATTCATCTCTTCCTCATTATTCTCCTCATCACCACCGCCACAACCAACTAGCAGCGTTAACAGAAGTGCAGTAGTTGTACCCGCTTTTAACATCCATTTTGTATTCATGTAAATTCCTCCTTAAGTAGACTCACCTTAGATTGTCCACAAACGTACAGGATATACAAAAATGGAAATAAAAAAATCGCTCATCCATGGATGAGCGATCCCGATTATTCTTTATCGCCAAGGGCGAACATGATTTCAGCTTCACATACCGTTTCTCCGTCCACGGTAGCAGTCGCTTTCCCTTTACCCATCGCTCCACGCGCTCGAGTAATTTCAACTTCTAGCGTGAGCTGGTCACCAGGCTTTACCTGGCGCTTGAAGCGACACTTATCAATGCCTGTAAAGAAAGCAAGGCGTCCTTGATTCTCTTCTTTCTTAAGCATTGCGACAGCACCTACCTGAGCAAGTGCTTCTACAATTAGGACACCTGGCATAACTGGATATCCTGGAAAATGTCCTTGGAAGAATGGTTCGTTAATTGTAACATTCTTCTTTCCAACTGCTCGTACACCTTCTTCAAGTTCTGTAATGGTATCAACAAGTAAGAACGGGTAGCGGTGTGGGATAATGTCTTGGATGTCTGTAATATCGTACATGAGAATCCTCCTATTCAGTCTTCATAACAAGGTCAAAGATATGTTTCCACGTGTCTACTTTCAAGGCATCAAGAGGGTTGCCGTCTCCGAGAACCCCATAACCAATCATCATACCAGCTAACAAAGCAAGGATGCTTGTCACGAGCACAATAACGATGCGCAGCCAGATTGGAAGCAGACGACGGCGGTATTTAGTTTTTGTTTCTTTCTTCTTCCCCTGCTTAGACGATTCCTTTTGCTCTTTCTTCTCAGGTTTCTCGTGGCGTACAGGCTTCGTCTGTTTCTTCTCCTCTTGCATGGTTTTGACTCCTTATATAGCGCTAAAGATTATCGCAATCCGTTTATAAGCCCCATCATCTGATCACCTAGCTTGATGGATTGACTGTTTAATTGATAGGCACGTTGGGTCACCGTTAAATCAGTCAGTTGCTTGGATAAGTCGACATTTGAAGTTTCAAGTGCTCCTGACTGTAAGCGTACCTCATCTTGGTTCATAGGAGCAACAATTTCTTCGCCATTTACGTTCAAGCCAACATCTGTAGGGAGACGGTATAGATTCCCGCCAGTCGCTTCAAGCATGCGCGGACGAACTGCTTCCACCATAGCTAATTGGCCTTCAATCACTTGTTGGCCATTCACTGTTGACATAATCCTACCGTCTTCACGTATCGTTAACTCTTGAACATCATTCTGAAGTAAAATAGGCCCGTCTTCTCCAAGTACAGGGTTCCCAGCTGCTGTCACAAGCATATTCTCATTAGCATTAACGGGTGATAAATAAAAGGCACCATCGCGTGTGAAACGAGTCTCTTCAGCCCCATTCTCTGTTACTTGAATAGAAAATAGTTGGTTGTTGCCAAGTATAGCTACATCTAGTATTCGGTCCGTTGTTCGGATGGACCCTTGGCTAAAGTCTACATCAGACCCGGTCATCTGTGCACCAGACCCAATCCGGATCCCGTTCGGAGTGAGGCGATTCACTTCCTCTTCAGGACGCGATTGGTTGTCCATTTCTTGGAACAACAAGGAGGAGAACTGTGCATCCTTCGTCTTATATCCTGTTGTATTGACGTTCGACACGTTGTGTCCGATTAAATCAAGCTTCTGCTGAAGTTGCCCCATCGTAACGGCGGCTTGCATGGATGAACGAAGCATCTACAGAACCCTCCTATAATTTCGCAATATCATTGACTGTCTTCTGCATGTTCTGGTCATAGGCTTGTAGGACCTTCTGGTTTAATTCGAAGAGACGATAGGCGCTGTTCATCTCTGTCATGGTTTGCCCCATATCCACGGTCGAGCCTTCCAATACCCCCTGTTGGGTAGAGAAGGTTACTCCGGCTTCACCACGAGCATCGACAGCTTGTCCATCCCCTGCTTCATCCAACACAAGTAAATCACTGCCCTCTTTAACAAGTTGATTTACATCAGCAACATAGCTTACTCCAAGAAGAACGGTTTCGCCATTCTCTAATTGCAGCTGTCCATCTTTCGTCAAGGTATAGTCAAGTCCGCCCGTTTGGATTGGGTTGTTCTCTTCGTCTAAGACAGCTTGTCCTAAGTGCGTCACTAAGTTCCCTTGCCCATCAACGGTGAAGTTGCCATTCCTCGTATACCGAACCCCATCTTCGCTCTGGACGGTGAAGAAGACAGAACCATTCTCATCTGGATAGTTCCCATCTATCAATGCCACATCAGTCGAAATCCCTGTTTCCTGTATGCTTCCTTGCGTGAAGTTTGGGATTGTCTCTTGCATGTAGACACCCGAATTTAATGTACCCACGTTCGCTTCTTTCGGGATGGAAAGATTCGTGCCTGGTATATGCTTACGCCCCGTTTGCTGAATCAGCATCTCAGGAAATGAACGAATGGTCCCTTCATCCGCCTTATACCCAGGTGTAGTTGCATTGGCTACGTTATTTGACAGAGCTTCTTGGCGACGTTGTTGAGTTGTCATACCTGACACGGCTGTGTAATATCCTTTAAACAAAGCAGTGATCCTCCCTTAAGATCTACACGATTTTATTCTTAGGTAGTCGGTCGATGTTTTCAAGCATCATTCCTGTCCCTTTGGCCACACAGTTCATCGGCTCTTCAGCGACAAAGACAGGTACTCTCAGTTCTTCTGCTAACAGTTGGTCTAGGCCATGAAGCATCGAACCTCCACCCGTCAGAATTACACCACGATCGATAATATCAGCAGAAAGCTCTGGTGGTGTCTTCTCTAGCACGGTTTTCGCAGATTGAACGATGAGAGCAACGGATTCTTTCAATGATTCTTCAATTTCTTCTGTTTTAATTGTAATCGTACGTGGAAGACCGGAAACCATATCACGGCCGCGAATATCAATCTCTTCCTGACGAGAGCCAGGGAATACAGTTGCAATCTTAATCTTAATATCTTCTGCGGTACGCTCTCCGATAAGCAGCTTATGTTTACGCTTTATGTACTGCAGAATCTCATTATCAAACTTGTCACCAGCCATCTTGATGGATGAAGCCGTCACAATATCTCCCATGGAAAGAACAGCAATATCTGTTGTCCCTCCACCAATGTCAACGACCATATTACCGCTTGGTTGGAAAATATCCATCCCCGCGCCAATGGCAGCTACTTTAGGCTCTTCTTCAAGATAGACACGCTTGCCACCGCTTTTCTCCGCCGCTTCCTTGATTGCCTTTTGCTCTACCTTCGTAATGTTTGTTGGACAGCAAATCAGCATCCTTGGCTTAGAAAAGAAGCCACGAACGTTAATCTTACTTATAAAGTGCCTAAGCATGGCCTCTGTCACATCAAAGTCTGCGATGACGCCATCTTTAAGAGGACGAATGGCTTCGATGTTTCCTGGAGTACGTCCAACCATGCGACGTGCCTCGTCCCCTACTTCTAACACTTTTCCTGTATTTCGATCCATCGCTACAACGGATGGTTCATTAAGCACGATACCTTTACCTTTTACATGGATTAGTACATTTGCTGTACCTAAATCTATGCCAATATCTCTAGAGAACATGAAATATTGATCCTCCCTGCTACAATATCTATATTTGTCCGATTACAATTACATTTCTAAATATATATTTTATCACAAATTTCAGGGATTATCGGCACAAATGGTAAAAAAAGTTTTCTAATCCAACGAATGATGTCGATGGGAGGATCTCACTATTTAACCGGCCGTATTGGCTGGTTCTTCCTTTACTTCTAGCACTTCCGCCCCATTTTCTGGGTGGAGTTTGTATTTTTTCTTCGTGGCTTCCCCGCCTCGTAAATGACGGATGGCTTTATGGTAATCTAAGATTTCTTTAACCTCGTTAGCCAAGTCAGGATTGATTTCTGGCAAACGTTCCGTCAGATCTTTATGAACCGTGCTCTTGGATACGCCAAACTCTTTCGCAATCACCCTGACTGTCTTTCTGGTTTCCACAATGTATTTCCCTATCTTGATTGTTCGCTCTTTGATGTAGTCGTGCACACCACTCGCCTCCCCAAGTTGGTTGTCGTAGGTGTGAAATGAGACTTTCGGTGTGAGGGGCTATGTATTGGGGCATGTGTGGTCATAGTTGTTAGTTCGTGTTCTCACGCTTTTCCCACCTCAAACCTTATAGATTGCTCGGTTTGTAACAGTTTATTAACACATACGAGCGTTTATGCCTAAAAAGGCAGTTAGGACAAGGCTTGGAGGGATTTCACTAGAAGAAACGAGCCATTCTTTAGAATATACAAAATGCCCAGAGTGTGGATTACCCCTCTGAGCTCTTTCATCATTATGGAATTGTTTAAAGGTTTGATAAGCGATTTAACTCATAGAGAGGCAACTTAGCATAGAAGTGGTCAGACTGCTCATGTATGAAGCGCCCATACGCTTGTCCTAGAATCTCTATGTCGCCTTTCGCTTTCCCAATGTAGTAGTGTTCTAAAGGAGTCGGATCTTGGATTGTCTCCAATAACGCTAGCGCCTCTTCGTTCTCGCCTTTAGCTAGTAGTAAGTGTGCCCTCTCAGCTACATCTGTCGTTGTAATGCCATTCGTTCGTCCATTGTATGCCATCACGAAAGGAATTACGCGCTTTGTGAGCACTGATTGTAAAGAGCGGAGTTTATATTGTTGAACGAGAGAAGATGCCTCGTTTAGATGATACGTGGATTGTTCAAAGGACTCATATAGATAGGTCAAAGCTAACGTCATATGAACTTCAGAGTTATGGACCGTTGATGTACTTTCTCTTAATGAGCGATAGGCAATCTTTCTTGCAAAGATTAACTCATTCCGCTTCCAGTGGTAATGAAGTTGGATGCGGTCTTTCTTTAATTGTAGGAACCCTTTCAACAACGATATCGGGAGTAGATCTAACTGTCGTACAAGTTCATTATACACGTCGATGACATGAAGAGATTGCATTGCATAATGAACACGTGCCAATAGAAATTGACCGTAACACCGCTGCTCCGCTGAGAACCATTCCATAGTCTCAAGCTCTTCTCGTATAGCGGAATAAGGACTGTTCCTTGAACCTAGCAATAGCTGAAGCTCATAGAGTCTCACCCATGCTTCCTTCATCGGCTCGCCACTATTCATAAACTCTTCGTAAAGTTGGCTAAATTCCCATTCGTATCCGTTCATTTGGAGGAATTCAAGACCAGATTGTATCGTTTCATCTGTCTCTTGCTGGAGAATCATTTCTTTCAGGTAAGCTGTCGTTCGACTTTTGCCGTATACTTTCGCCCAAATTTGACTCTTGCTATGAAGCGACAGTTCCTGTTCCATCTTCATCTTCCAGCCCTCCCCCATACTTGTAGTCTAACTTTATCAAAGACTCGTTATATGGGATACGCTTTCAACAAAACCTATCAAGTATCGACAAAAAAAGCCCTACTCCCGAGGAGCAAGGCTTTTGGATTAGGCGTTAGCCATAGAGATTGAGGACTCTGTATCTTCTGTTGACTCAGAACCATCAGGTGTTTCGTTCTCATCTGTTTGTTCTTTGTCTGTACCTTCTTCTGCATCATCAGAAGTTGGCTCTTCAGACTCATTGCCTTCTTCACCTTCAGCTGGTTGTTCAGAAGTTGGAGCTTCTTCTTTAGGCTCTTCTCCTTCTTCACGCTTGTCGCCTTCTTCTTTCGACTGATCTGTATCTCTTAGTGCATCAAATGGTTGATTGAAGAACGTTTCAGGGTCTACAGGCTGGTCATCTTTACGAAGCTCAAAGTGTACATGAACGCCATTCGCTTGACCAAATAAGTTACGTCCAGCAGTTCCAATTACATCATCTTGCTTGATTTGTGCACCGACTTCTACGGCAACTTTGCTAAGGCTCATATACTTAGTTGTGACACCATCTTGATGTGTAACTTCAACGACTTGTCCAAGTAAAGAATCTTCAAGTACTTCTGTAACCGTACCTGATAGAGAAGCCGTTACGTCAAATTCTTCTCCGTCCTGACGAGCAATGTCTACACCTTTGCTTTGGTAGTAACGATTGTTATAAAGGACGAGAGCTTGTTCTTGTTCTTCTGCGCTTGCTTCGAAATCATAGAACTTTGTTACGATAGTCGCTTCATCACCTGCTACTGGCATATGAATGTTTTCTTGTTGGTCCATAACTGGTGCTGCTTCTTCATCGTACATAGAGTCGAGCAAGCTGTCTGTTGTTTCGTTTTGTTTCGCTTCGTCTTCATTTTGTGAATTCTGATACCAGACAACGGCTGTAAGCAATAGGGCAGCTGCGATTAAATAAACACTAGGGAAAAACCACTTCTTACGGAAAACACGTTTCCAACTGTTTTTAGAAAGGTTCTTTTCTTCCTCTCTCATTTCATCATCACCTCAGCAACCAGTCTGACCAGAAAGAGGAAGAAGCATACCTTCTTGCTACAAAATTTTTACTTCTTATTTTTCGACATTTTCTCGATCTTATACATTATTCTTTTGAAGCCGTTAATTTAGGTAGAAAATCCGAAACTTGCAGTACATCTGTTCCTTGATAGAAATGAGAGACAATCTCGTCGTAAGTCTTTCCTTCCTGAGCCATCCCATTTGCACCGTACTGACTCATCCCTACACCGTGTCCATACCCTTTCGTTTGAAAGATGTAGTGTCCATTCTTCTCGACGACCGTGAAATCAGCCGATTGCAGCTCCAGCGCTTCACGAATGCCACGTCCTGTAAAGTCTTTCCCAGCTACCTTCACAGTCTTAATGCGGTTTGTGGACGTCTTAACGGGCTCTGAGAATGCCGGTTGGCTGTCAGTCACCTGAACGCCTAGCCTCTCCTCAATCTGTGCTCTCGTAAACACCTTCTGGTCATGATACTTAGGAGAAGACTCATCCCAAGGACTCGATACGCTAGTTAGATAAGGGTATGGGGTCTCCCAATAATCTTCTGCATTCTCCGTTTCTCCATTAGAGGTGGAGAAGAATGCTGCTGTAATTGGCTCCCCTTCAAACGTTAGGACTTCTCCCTTTGTAGCTGCTACCGCTTGTTGAATCTTCTCCATCTTCCACTCATAATCACTTCCCCATAGTGATCGTAACTCTTTATCGTTCTTGTACACTTGATGTTCCACCGTATCCGTCACGTCTGCTCCACTTGGAAGGGCGTCCCCGTTCAATAAATGCTTAATGATGTAGGTTCTTGCCGCTAGTGATTGAGCCTTTAACGCCTCTAATTCGAAATCTGCCGGCATTTCAGATGCAACCACACGGGACACGTAATCCTCTAGGGGAACCGATTCTTGCTGTTTCGTCTTCGCTCGATGAACGACTACCTCAACAGCAGGACCCTCTGCTTCATTCTGAACAAGGGGCTGCTTCGATACATTCCCTACTTCGACAGCTGCATCATACTTCCCGATAAATGGAATCACGATGAGTGTGGGTACGATGAGAATAATAGCTACCAGTACCGTCACCCCAATGACTCCTGGACTCTTCCAGACCTTCATTTTACGCCCCCTTTTTGTCTAGTTACTCTATTAACTAACTTATACAAAGCGAGGCATTCATAGAACCTTCCAGGACAAAAATCTACACGGATAACCGATTCCATAAATGGACACAAAAAAGCCTCCCTGACAATCAGGGAGGCTTCTTAACTATGAGATAATTTCGTTCGGTTGTGTTTCTGTTGATGGTGCTTCATCAATTCGTTCGATATCTGCACCAAGTTGTTTAAGTTTACCTGCGAAGTTAACGTAGCCACGGTCTAAGTGCTTAAGCTCTGTCACACGCGTGTACCCTTCTGATACAAGTCCAGCAATGATTAATGCAGCCGCTGCACGTAAATCAGTCGCAGCAACCTCTGCACCTTGTAGGTCACTTGGACCTTCTACAATCACACTGCGTCCTTCAATCTTTAACTGAGCATTCATGCGACGGAATTCCTCCACATGCATGAATCGGTTCTCGAACACTGTCTCAGTAAGAACACTTGTGCCTTCTGCTCCAAGCATCAATGCCATCATTTGAGACTGCATATCTGTTGGGAATCCAGGGTGCGGCATTGTCTTAACATCGACAGCCTTAAGCTTCTCTGGACCAATTACGCGTAGTCCTTCTGCTTCTTCTTGAATGGTTACACCCATCTCTTCCATCTTGGCGACAAGAGAGCGTAAGTGTTCCATTTCAGCGCCTTTCACAAGTACGTTTCCTCTTGTGACAGCTGCAGCTACCATAAATGATCCTGCTTCAATACGGTCAGGAATAATTGTATGCTCTGCACCGTATAATTTCTCAACACCTTCAATGCGAATCGTTTCTGTACCTGCACCAATCACTTTAGCACCCATCTTATTCAAATAGTTCGCTAAGTCAACGATTTCAGGTTCTTTCGCACAGTTCTCAAGTACCGTTTTACCTTCAGCAAGGGCAGCAGCCATCATAACGTTTTCTGTAGCCCCTACACTTGGAACATCGAAATAAATACGAGCGCCTTTCAGACGGCCTTCTGTAAACGCCTCAATGTATCCATTCCCAACGTTTACTTTCGCGCCCATCGCTTCAAACCCTTTAAGGTGTTGGTCGAGTGGACGAGAGCCAATTGCGCACCCTCCAGGTAGAGCCACTTTAGCGTGCCCGTAACGAGCAAGCAATGGACCCATAACAAGAACAGAAGCACGCATCTTACGAACATATTCAAACGGAGCTTCCGTTTTCAATTGATTCGAAGCATCTACTGTAACTTGGTTTTCGCCTAGCGTAACATCCGCATTCATATGACGAATCACTTCACTGATTGTATTCACATCAGCAAGAGCCGGTACTTCTTTTAATATACTTTTTCCTTCACTAGCAATTATGCTTGCTGCGATGACAGGCAATACTGCATTTTTGGCACCTTCTACTTTAACTGTCCCATTTAACTGACTGCCACCGCGGACGATGATTTTATCCAAGGTTCATTCCCCTCCGCGTCCAATTTCTCTATATTAGTATTCATTCGTGATAATCGGCGTTCCTATCGTAATGGTTGTCTCAGCGCCCAATCCTGTACGTAAAGCCATTTGCACATTCATATTCTGATCCTCCGAAACAGGAATGGATGAGTCCCACCGATTGGTGTAACCGGATATTGATTGAAAGTCTGCTTCATCTACTTTTTCGATCGTTTTCATGTTTAAATTCGTTCTAATTTTCTCTAGCAACAAAACACCCTTAATCTTATCACTTGTTTCCGTTTTCACACAAGTGAAAATAGTGGCATTTTCTGCAAAATATACATTCATCACTTCTTCCAAACGGGCCTCTAACGATGCTTGTGTCCGGTCTTCAAAGCGCTCTCCAGAAACATTGTAAATTAGTTCAGCGAAAGTTGGATGTTGCTTAGACACAATTATTATAGTTTGTTCGTGCAAATGTGTGTGTTTATGGTGGGTGATTGCGTACTTTTTGGAGATTGTTGTTTCTTCCACTTCTATTTGTGATGACGGGTCGGTAGATTCAATATTAGATAGAAGGTCTTGTACATGTTGAGGACTCACTGATTCTTTCACTGTGACGTCCCACCCTTTTACATCCAACGCTTCCTCTTCTATGACGGATACGAGATCCCTGACAGGTTGCAAGGCATCAGTGTGTGTTGAAGCTAAGGATACCATTGGTAGATAGATGAACATTCCTATAACAAAAAGCCACTTTCGCATATTTCTTCCCTCTCCCCTTGGATAAACTCGTTATCCTCATTGTGTTCGGGAAAGGAAAAAAACATACGAAAGATTTGTTAGAACCGTTCGACTTTTTTAGAGCAAGTATTTCAAGTTTTGAGACCATTGAAGCAAGTCCAAAAAGAAGTTGCTAACCGTTGTTCCAATCATGATTGTTACTAAAATCACAAGGATACGGGCCTCAAAAATACGACCTTTCTTAAATATACCATCAAGCTGTAATGATTGTAGTGATTTCCATGTAATAATTATAAAAATTATATGTGAAATCATGTTCAAAATCGACTGAGTTGCTACTGAATCCATTGTCACACCTTCCTTATTCCTGAAGTGGAACATTCCTCACAAGTTAAACCTTGACATGTTCCTCCACTCCTGTCAACGAGAACGATGTGATTCCGTATACCCATACCTTTTTAGTATCGGTCGTAAACGCATAAATCGTAGATTCTAGTCAATTTTATTCAAAAAAAGTCTTAAGCGACTCGAAATCGCTTAAGACTTTTCACTTACTGTTGCGTAACATCTAAACGGTTAATTGCACGTTTTAATGCCATTTCTGCCCGCTTAAAATCGATATCATCTTGTTTGGATTGAAGACGGCGCTCCGCACGTTCTTTCGCTCGGCGAGCACGCTCCACATCAATGGAAGAAGGAAGTTCTGCAGATTGAGCGAGAATCGTCACTTTATCTGGTCGAACTTCTAGAAATCCTCCGTTCACAGCTAACGTGTCCGTCGAATTTTCTCCTTTTAAGCGCACTCCACTGATTGTGAGGGGTGCAACAAGAGGAATGTGACCAGGCATAATTCCTAGTTCTCCACTCTCCGCCTTACAACTCACCATTTGGAATGTATCTTCTAAAACCGGGCCATCAGGAGTCACAACACTTACAGCTAGTGTTTTCATGCGTTTCCCTCCTTGGGCTTAATGGAAGCGGCGCCGATTGACGGAGCCGCTTTGGTTATTAGGATTCCATGGATTTTGCTTTTTCTACTACATCTTCGATACGACCTACAAGACGGAATGCATCCTCTGGAAGATCGTCGTATTTGCCTTCAAGAATTGACTTGAAGCCTTGTACAGTTTCAGATACTGGAACATAAGAACCAGGTTGGCCTGTAAACTGCTCAGCAACGTGGAAGTTCTGAGAAAGGAAGAACTGGATACGACGAGCACGGGATACTGTCAATTTATCTTCATCAGACAGTTCGTCCATACCTAAGATCGCAATGATGTCCTGTAGTTCTTTGTAACGCTGAAGCGTACTTTGAACGTCACGAGCAACCTTGTAGTGCTCTTCCCCAACAATAGCCGGGTCAAGGGCACGTGAAGTTGAAGCAAGTGGGTCCACGGCAGGGTAAATCCCTTGCTCAGATAGTTTACGCTCAAGGTTTGTAGTCGCATCTAAGTGTGCGAACGTTGTCGCAGGAGCCGGGTCTGTGTAGTCATCGGCAGGTACATAAATGGCCTGGATGGATGTAACAGAACCTTTATCCGTAGATGTGATACGTTCTTGAAGCTGACCCATTTCCGTTGCAAGTGTTGGCTGATAACCAACGGCAGATGGCATACGACCAAGTAGGGCGGATACCTCTAGACCACCTTGCGTGAAACGGAAGATGTTGTCGATAAAGAATAATACGTCCTGACCTTCTTCATCACGGAAGTACTCCGCCATTGTAAGACCAGAAAGAGCAACACGCATACGTGCACCAGGTGGCTCGTTCATCTGTCCGAAGACCATCGCTGTTTTCTTAATTACGCCTGAGTCTGTCATTTCCCAGTAAAGGTCGTTCCCTTCACGAGTACGCTCACCTACGCCGGCGAATACAGAAATACCACCGTGCTCTTGGGCGATGTTATTAATAAGCTCCTGGATTAGTACGGTCTTACCTACACCGGCTCCACCGAATAGACCAATCTTACCACCCTTGATATAAGGAGCAAGCAAGTCTACAACTTTAATTCCAGTCTCAAGAATTTCAGCTTCTGTCGCTAAGTTCTCGAACTGAGGCGCGCTACGGTGAATCGGGTCACGGCGTGCGTCGCTTGAAATTGGTTCATCTAGGTCAATATTTTCCCCAAGTACGTTGAATACGCGTCCTAGCGTATTGTTCCCTACTGGCACTGAAATTGGAGCACCTGTGTCTACTACTTCAAGCCCACGTACAAGGCCTTCTGTAGAGGACATCGCTACAGTACGAACGGCGTCGTCCCCTAGGTGCAAAGCAACTTCTAGAGTTAATTCAATGTTTACTTCAGAGTCACTCTGAGCTCCACGTGTTACGGTAAGTGCATTATAAATTTCAGGAATATGGCCGCTTTCAAACTGAACGTCGACAACCGGTCCCATTACCTGTGTAATGCGTCCTTTGCTCATGGGGTTCCCTCCTATCCTTCTTTACGATCTTTATCTATTCTTGTGCGGCTGCGCCACCGACAATTTCGGAGATTTCTTGCGTAATGGCTGCCTGACGAGCACGGTTGTAGGACAATGTCAAATCACCAATTAGCTCATCCGCATTGTCAGTTGCACTCTTCATCGCAGTCATACGTGCAGCATGCTCACTTGCTTTTCCGTCAACAAGGGCACCATAGATAAGGCTCTCTGCATATTGTGGCAATAACACGTCCAAGATTTGCTCTTGGTTTGGTTCGTACTCATACGAACTTAGTGATTTGCCTTCTGTATCAATATTCGATAGCGGAAGAAGCTTCGTTTCCGTTACTTCTTGTGTGATGGCACTTACGTAGTGGTTGTAGAACAAGTAAAGTTCATCCACGCTTTCATCCGTAAATAGTTGTACCGTTTCACTCGCTAAATCTTTAATATCTGCGAAATTCGGTTGGTCTGAAACTCCAACAATTTCTTTCCCCACCGGCATGTTACGCTTCTTAAAGAAATCACGGCCAATACGTCCAATCGCAATCACTGTATATTCATCCTGAGAATTATGATTCTCTTGAATGCGTTGATAGACACGCTTCAGCACACTACTGTTATATGCCCCTGCAAGACCACGGTCTGATGTAATGACGATATAACCTGTTTTTTTCACAGGGCGTGTCTGTAACATCGGATGTTCTACGTCTACGCCGCCGCTAGAAATACTACTTACGACTTCTTGGATTTTATCCTTATAAGGCGTAAAGTTTTTTGCGTTTTGCTCTGCTTTATTAAGCTTAGATGCTGATACCATCTGCATTGCATTCGTAATCTGCTTCGTCTTTTTCGTAGACGTAATCCGATTTTTTATATCTCTAAGGGATGCCACTTCGGTCTCACCACCCTTTCTTCAACGTTGTTTAAGAAATCATTATTCAGAGATAACGAATGTTTTCTTAAACTCTTCCACTGCGCTATTCATATCTGCTTTTTCTGGAAGTTGACCCGTTTGTTTAATCGTGTCATAAAGTTCTGGGTGGTTCTTGCCTACCCATTCTTGAATTTCAGCTTCGAAGCGAGTGACGTCGTTTACAGGGATGTCATCAAGATAACCATTAACAAGTGCGTAAATAATCATAACCTGTTTTTCGACGGCAACTGGCTGGTGAAGTCCTTGTTTCAGTACTTCTACCGTACGAGCACCACGGTTTAGCTTGGATTGTGTCGCTTTATCTAAATCAGATCCGAACTGAGCAAATGCTTCAAGTTCACGGAAGGATGCAAGGTCTAGACGCAGCGTACCCGCTACTTTCTTCATTGCTTTAATCTGCGCGGAACCACCTACACGTGATACGGACTGACCAGCGTTAATGGCCGGGCGTACACCTGAGAAGAACAAGTCAGACTGCAAGAAGATTTGTCCATCTGTGATGGAGATTACGTTTGTTGGGATGTAAGCTGAAATGTCTCCTGCTTGCGTTTCGATAAATGGAAGCGCAGTTAGGGAGCCAGCTCCTTTGTCATCACTCAATTTAGCTGCACGCTCTAGTAAGCGAGAGTGCAAGTAGAATACATCCCCTGGGAATGCTTCACGGCCTGGCGGGCGGCGAAGAAGAAGGGAAAGTTCACGGTAAGCAGCTGCTTGTTTAGACAAGTCATCATACACAACAAGTACGTGCTTTCCGTTGTACATGAACTCTTCACCCATAGAAACACCTGCATACGGTGCAAGGTAAAGAAGTGGTGCTGGCTGGGAAGCACCCGCCGTTACCACAATGGTATAGTCAAGCGCGCCATGCTTACGTAACGTTTCAACTGTATTACGAACTGTGGATTCTTTCTGACCAATCGCAACGTAAATACAGATCATGTCTTCTTCTTTTTGGTTTAGGATTGTATCAATCGCCACAGCCGTTTTACCTGTCTGACGGTCACCGATGATTAGCTCACGCTGACCACGACCGATTGGTACAAGTGCGTCAATCGCCTTAACACCCGTTTGTAGCGGTTCGTGTACCGATTTACGGTCCATAACGCCAGGTGCTGGAGATTCGATTGGGCGTGTTTTCGTCGTTTCAACTGGTCCCATACCGTCTACTGGTTGACCTAGTGGGTTAACCACACGTCCTAGTAATTCGTCACCTACTGGAACCTGCATGATGCGTCCTGTACGGCGAACTTCATCACCTTCACGAATTCCTGTATATTCACCTAGAATAACAATACCAACATTGTTTTCTTCAAGGTTTTGTGCAAGACCCATTACACCGTTGGAGAATTCAAGAAGCTCTCCGGACATGGCGTTATCAAGGCCGTGCGCACGTGCGATACCGTCCCCTACTTGGATGACTGTACCAACATCGTTTACTTCAATTTCTGAGTCATAGTTTTCAATTTGCTGTTTAATTAGCGCACTAATCTCTTCAGCTTTGATACTACTCATGTAACTTCACCCCTATCATCTTTTGTTAGCAGATACCAATTCACGTTCCATGCGCTCTAACTTGCCACTCACACTACCATCATAGATTCGATTGCCAATCTTCAGCTTAATGCCACCGATGATGGAGGAATCTACTACGTTGTGAATGCGAAGTGTAGATTTGTTTACGCGCTTTGCGAATTGTTCAGAGATGGATTTCTTTTCTTCCTCTGTAAGTTCACGAACGGAATAAACTGTTGCTTCAGCAATTCCTTCTGCTTCGTTATATAGATGGAAGAATTGATTTGCCATTTCTGGGATAATTGCTTCGCGGTGACGGTCGAGGAGAATGTTGATTGTGTTCTTTACTTCAACGGAGACAGTGCCCATTGCATTCGTCACAATCTCTTTCTTCTTCTCAAGTTCGACACGTGGATGCTCTAAGAAATTCATTAACTCGATGTTCGAGTTGAATACTTGTTGAATCTCGCGAAGCTCTTGTTCGAATACCTCAAGCTTTGACTTCTCTTGTCCGAGTTGAAAAAGAGCTCCGGCATAACGTTTTGCAGCGGTTACGTTGCTCATTTCTCTTCTCCTAACTCTTTAATGTACTCATTGATTAACTGCTCTTGGTCTTGTGCGGTTAATTCTTTCTCGATTACCTTGCTCGCAATGCGAACAGACAAGCTAGCCACTTGATCTTGAAGGGCTTGAACTGCTTTATCTTTCTCCGTCTCAATCTCTTGACGAGCGGATTCTTTAATACGTTCTGATTCTGACTTTGCAGTGGCGATAATGCTTTGCTCCTGCTCTTTCGCAGTCTGCTTCGCATTTTCGATGATTTGTTGCGCTTCTTGACGAGTCTTCTTCAGCTCTTCTTGAGCTTCTTGAGACATACGCTCAGCGTCTTTACGGTTCTTCTCAGCCGTTTCAATTTCATTTGAAATATGGTCTTCACGATCTTTCATGACTCCCATAATTGGGCCCCATGCAAAAATACGAAGGAGCACCAATAGAACAACAAACATAATAAGCTGGAACAGCATGTCACCAACTAACAGGCCACCGCCGCCCTCTGCTCCTAAAAGTAACGAGTTCGTAAGCGTACTCACAGCTTTCACTCCTTTCACATTCATCCATAACAGGCTATACATTGAAAAATTCGCCCCTCACAAGCTGCGAGAGTCGAAAATTACACATTTAAAGGTTTATTTTTCTTGAAATAAGATAAAAGATACAGGAAAGGCGAAGATACCTGTGACGATCCTCGCCCAACCACTTCGGGCAATCGCCCTACTTATTGACCCATTACGATAAATGCAATAACAACGCCGATGATTGGTACTGCCTCTACTAGGGCAACACCGATGAACATAGTTGTTTGAAGTGCGCTACGTAGCTCAGGCTGACGCGCGATCCCTTCAACTGTACGAGATACGATAAGTCCGTTACCAATACCAGCACCTAGTGCCGCTAGTCCTACTGCAATTGCAGCTGCTAATAAACCCATTAAAAATTCCTCCTCAAGTTATAGTAATCAATTAAGATTGTTTATAAAATTAATGGTCCGCACTCACTTTGTGGGAGATATAAACCATTGTCAACATCGTAAAGATAAATGCCTGGATTGCTCCAATGAATGTACTAAATCCTTGCCAAGCCAACATCGGAATGGCTGCACCCAATGTACCTCCAATACCTTGTAAGAAGCCTGACTCATAGCCACCGACAGCTAGTCCTGCCAGTAGCGTTAGTAGAATCTCACCCGCATAAATGTTACCAAATAAACGGAGACCTAACGTCAATGTGTTTGCGAATTCCTCGATAATCTTAAGAGGAAATAGGAAAGGTAGCGGACGGAAAAATTCTCTGCCATACTCTTTCGCGCCTTTAAGCTTAATTCCATAATAGTGTGAAAGCACTACTACGAGAATAGCCAAGGTTAGCGTAATCCCTGCATCTGAAGTCGGTGATTTCCACCACAGCTGATGGTCAATAACCACCATGGTAGCAACCCCCAACATGTTGGAAACGAAGATATAGGTTAAGAGCGTCAAGCCTAGTGGCAAGAACAGCTTCCCTGTCTTCCAATCCATGTTGCTGTTGATGATTCCCTTCGTGAAATCAATAACCCACTCGAAGAAATTCTGCATACCTCTCGGCTTTCGCTTTAGATTCCGGGCTGAAAATGCCGCAAGAATGAACACCACTAGTGATGCAACGGTAATCATTAGTACGTTTGACAAGTTAAAGTCAAGCCACCCAATCCCAAAAGCGTCATGCCATATAGGTGCTTCATGATCCAAATTCTTCACCTCTCTTCCATTGGCTAGTCTCTTAATTTAGAGATAAAAAATTCTATCATAATAACAACATAGGTTGTCATTAATCCAATTACTACAGATATAAGATGGAAATACTGAGAATAACGGAGTGCGATGAGTACGGCTAAGCCTGCGGCTGCAAATCTTGAAAAGGTTCCAAGGGTTCTTGCAGTTCGATTCTCTGATGTAGCTTCCCCTAACTTGTTCACCTTTCGTTGCAATAACCTTAGGTTAAAGAAACTAATGACTGAACCAAGGAGAAGTCCGAGGAATACTTGCTGGTACGATGTAAATCCCCACCCGAGTACGAATATAGCTAGTACAAAGAACATTCCCTTTCGTTGGCGGGCGATCATTGAGTCATATTGAGGCATAGATTATTCTTCTCCTGTGTATTTTCGAACTAAGTAAACCGTTCCGTATGTACCGGCGGACAAACCTAGTAACAAACCAAGGATCAAAAATAGTGGTGATGTGGATAATTGTTCATCCAACCAACGGCCAAAAAAAATCCCCACTAGGGTTCCACCTGCTAATTGGGAAAGGATTCCGCTCGTCAGCGCAACCGCTTTAAACGGAGTTTGTTGATTTGCCATACATCCGCCCCTCACAACTGTTTGACCTGTTAAAAAAACAATAAAATACAGTTTATGAAAACCTTATCATTCCACACTTTTCAAGTTTACAGTAGGGGGGATAGGCTGTCAATGCTCTACAATGGAAAAGTAAAACAGATGGATTTTTGTCACAAATTATACACATTTAGCCAATTCCACCGAGACTAAGTTTGTTCCTGGTTAACTTATTCAGCATTTCACAAATTCGGATTGAAAAACACAAATTCAGCATTTCACAATCGCACCTAAATTCTACACAAAAGCCTCCTTAAAATCAAAGTATTTTTTTGATTTAGGGAGGCTTTTATCTTATACAATTTATGGATACGACTCACCAATCATGATTGGCGAGGCATAGGATTGATGAACACCATCTTTACTAACTGAAACAACGGCTAGATAAACTCCTTCTTCACCTGCCATTTTCTCGGTCAACGTCCCCTTCACTACTCCCCGCTTCACCTCTTCTCGACTGAACAGCGTACGAACGAAACGAAGCGAGTCCGGGTCATAAAGTTCTACCGTTACTTGATCTGCTCCAATTGGTAAATACATGCGGTATTGATATTCAGTCTTCTTATAAGGCTTGATTGTGAACTCAAGTCCCATTGCATGTGGAAATGTCGTATCCTTCGTTACAATTAGATAGGGTAAATGGATTGTTTTCGCTTCATCATGGAGCTCCACCCACCCATGTATGAACGGCTCTGCTGGTGAGGTAAGGCGTTGGTTGACCGTTACACCTACTTCCACCGTACGTTTTTCTCCTGGGGAGAGAGTGAATGATGCCGGAAAGTGAAATCGGACTCCTTTAGGTGCATCCTTTTTAGAGAAATAGTACGTGCGGGGGCGGTCGGTCCTATTCTGAACAGAGACATGAGCTTGTCTTGTCTCACGTTCTTTCAAGAAGCGTCCATACGTCAACCGCCCTTGTTCAATTAATGTCAGTGGCTCTAGTGCAGCTCGAACATCTACTTTCCCCATACCCATCACAACTGGAGAAATTAACTTTCCTTCTTCGTCTTCCAATGGCTTCGCTGTTGATAGAAGAGCTGCCTTAAGCATATCCGGAGTCCAATGAGGGTGTGCTTCTTTCAATAACGCCAACACCCCAGCGATGTGCGGGGCTGCCATACTTGTCCCTTGTAAAGATTGATAGCCAGCAGGGACTGTACTCGTAATGGCAACGCCTGGCGCTACAATGTCCGGCTTTATATCCCAGTTCCACGTCACAGGTCCCTTTGAACTAAATGAAGCCATGGTATCAACAACTGATACATACTCTGTCTCAAGCCACGTACTTTGTTCGATTACATGCTGCTTAATCCATTCTCCATCTTCCTTTGAGATTGAAGTGACAGGAACAGTAACAGAAGGCTCTACCCCTCCTTGAAACACTCCTTCTTCGTTATTGTAAATAACCACCGCTTTCGCCCCATGACGCTCGGCGTTCAGCGCTTTCTCTGTGAACGTTAGTCCCCCTCTTTCAATCAGCGCAATCTTTCCATACAAATCCGGCAGGTCACCCTCCCCTTTCCCAGCATGAACAAGTGGAAGGGATTGACGCAAGGTCCATGGCTTCGCCCCTGACATCGGCATGAGTGGGATTGTTTTCTTATTTAATGCTTCATAGAAGTAGGGAATGCGAAGAGGCGGTGTACTCGCCCCAACAGAAATAGCCTTTGTGGATGTGGCTGGAGACCCTACTGTCCACAAGTCTGGTCCTGAATTTCCATTTGCGATGACCATCGATACACCAAGTCGGGTAGCTTGGTCAACGGCCATGCTAGTTGGCCAGTCTGGTCCGTTGATTGAGGAGCCTAGAGATAAGTTAATAATATCCATCCCGTCCTCCACAGCTTGTTCTATAGCGGCAATAACCTGAACGGACGAACCAACACCACCAGGCCCTAATGCTCGATACCCATAAAGTTCAACGTCAGGAGCAATTCCTTTCATCTTCCCATTCGCCCCAATAATTCCGGCTACGTGAGTTCCATGAATCGTCGGCTCCCCTTGCCCTTCCTTTGTTTCCATTGGGTCTTCATCTAGGTCGACTAGGTCATACCCACCTTTAAAGTTCTTCTCCAAATCAGGATGGGAATAGTCTATCCCGGTGTCAATGACGCCAACCTTAACACCTTTCCCGGTATACGGAATGTCGTTAAACGGTTCTTTACGGTCTTCTAGTAGAAACGGAACACTTTCATTCACGTTCGTCTCGTATGTTTGTACAGGAAAGCGGTATTGTACTTGAGGATGTTGTTGTACGTCTTCTATGTCCTGGTCATCCCCTCTAATGGCAACTCCTTGGAGCAACGTATCGTAGACGTGAACCACTTCTACAAATGGATGATTCCTCTCAATATATTGTTTAAATTCATGAGGATTCCCCTCTACCTCAAGTATGATGGACTGTTCTTCAGTTGCGGCATGAACAGCAGGAACCAACCACATTGTGAGTACCCAAATGAACAACAACCACCTCATCACATACACCTCCCGAACGTTCAATCTTCTGTTCTGTTAGGTTGGGGTAAATGAGGCATTTTCATGCAGACAATACCTTTAAGCATAGAAAAACAGGAAGCCAAAAGGCTTCCTGTTTATAGAAATGGATCTGGTTGTTCTGTTGTATGGTTAAAGTAATAACGGATGGCATCGCCGATACGTCGTGATGCTTCGCCGTCTCCGTAAGGATTTGAAGCTTTCGCCATTCGGTGATAAGCCGTTTCGTCTGATAGGAGTTCATGGGCAAGGTTATAAATATGTTCTTCCTCTGTACCAGCAAGCTTAAGTGTGCCTGCTTGGATTCCCTCTGGACGTTCTGTCGTGTCTCGAAGAACAAGCACAGGAACGCCAAGCGAAGGTGCCTCTTCTTGAACGCCTCCACTATCCGTTAAGATCAAGTGGGAACGGGACGCAAAGTTATGGAAATCGATCACGCCAAGTGGCTCAATTAAGTGGATGCGGTCATCGTCCCCAAGAATCTCATTCGCTGCTTCTTGTACAGCAGGATTTAAGTGGACAGGATAGACGACTTCAACGTCGTCATGAGTATCCACGAGACGTTTGATTGCTCGGAACATGCCTCGCATCTTATCTCCCAAATTCTCACGACGGTGAGCCGTAACAAGAATTAATCGCTTCCCATCTGCTTTCTCAAGAATCTCATGCTGGTAATCTTCTCGCACCGTTGTTTTCAGAGCATCAATGGCCGTATTCCCCGTCACATAAATATGTTCCTCAGGTTTATTCTCGTTCAACAGGTTTTGCTTCGATTGGTTTGTAGGGGTGAAGTGCAAGTCAGCCATAACCCCCGTCAACTGTCGATTCATTTCTTCAGGGAACGGAGAATATTTGTTCCACGTACGAAGACCAGCTTCCACGTGACCTACTGGAATTTGATTGTAATACGCTGCAAGACTCGCTGCGAACGTCGTTGTTGTATCTCCATGCACCAATACAACATCGGGTTCTGTTTTCTTCATCACATCATCTAATCCTTCAAGCGCACGCGTAGTAATCTGCGCAAGCGTCTGGCGAGATTTCATGATGTTCAAATCGTAGTCTGGTTCCACACCAAAGATTGTCATCACTTGGTCAAGCATTTCACGGTGCTGAGCGGTTACCGTGACAATAGGTTCAAACTGTTCAGGGCGTTTCTTCA
Source organism: Pontibacillus halophilus JSM 076056 = DSM 19796 (assembly GCF_000425205.1). GTDB lineage: Bacteria > Bacillota > Bacilli > Bacillales > BH030062 > Pontibacillus_A > Pontibacillus_A halophilus. Next base: position 214,499 of record NZ_AULI01000001.1, read on the forward strand.
GCTCCAGTACAAGCGGAGCCATTTTAATCGCTTCTGGTCTTGTCCCAAATATCGTCATTACTTTAATCGGCTGTGTCATGCTTTCACTCCTAAGCGTCGGTTACTTCGTACCAAATAGGCGGTCACCAGCGTCACCAAGACCTGGAACGATATAACCTTTTTCATTTAATTTCTCATCTAAAGCAGCTAGGTAAATGTCTATATCAGGGTGTTCCTTATGAACTTCCTCTACCCCTTCAGGTGCAGCGACAAGGCACATCAGACGGATTTGCTTCGCTCCACGTTTCTTCAAGGAGTGAATCGCCTCATTCGCAGAACCACCTGTGGCTAGCATTGGATCAATCACGATTAGTTCGCGCTCTTCAATATCGCTCGGAAGCTTAACGTAGTATTCAACAGGCTGAAGCGTCTCCGGATCACGGTATAGGCCAACGTGTCCCACTTTCGCTGCTGGAATTAAATTCAGCATGCCATCGACCATACCTAGTCCAGCACGTAAGATTGGCACGATTCCAAGCTTCTTCCCTGCAAGCACTTTCGCTGTCGCTTCTGAAACAGGAGTGTTAATTTGAACTTCTTCTAACGGTAAATCACGCGTGATTTCAAACGCCATTAATGTTGCAACTTCATCAACGAGCTCTCTGAAATCTTTCGTGCCTGTTTCCGCCTTTCTTATGTACGTAAGCTTGTGTTGAATTAACGGATGATCTAATACATGTACCTTACCCATCTTTGCCGATCTCTCCTTTAGAATAGTTTGCATCCTTCAAATTGTACAGAATATCATGATTCGTTTCAAGATGCGGGTGGAGAAGAACTCCTTCTTTTATACCTTTCGAATCAATCCCTGCATCTATAACGGTCTACTTACATAGTAAAAACGGAGCCCAAAGGAGAGCTCCGCTGTTTCATGTGAAACGTATTAATTGAATGCATAGAGTGGAAAGCGATTCGTTAGTGTCATAACGCGTTTTTTCGCCTCATCCATCTTCGCTTCGTCTTCATGGTTTTGTAGGGTAAATGCAATGATTGATGCAATTTCATCCATATCTTCTTCTTTAAAGCCACGAGACGTAACAGCAGCTGTTCCGATGCGAAGTCCACTCGTTACAAATGGACTTTCAGGATCGAACGGGATGGTATTCTTATTCGTCGTAATTCCGACTGCATCCAACGCTTCTTCCGCTACTTTCCCAGTCAAATTAAGCGGACGTAGGTCAAGTAGGAGCAGGTGGTTATCAGTGCCGCCAGATACAATTCGGATATTCTCTTTCTGAAGCCCTTCACCTAGCTGTTTCGCATTCTCAATAATTTGCTTTGAATACGTAGTAAACTCTTCTTGCAGAGCTTCTTTAAAGCTAACAGCTTTCGCTGCGATTACGTGCATAAGAGGACCGCCTTGTATCCCTGGGAAAATCGCCTTATCCACTTTCTTCGCATACTCTTCCTTACAAAGAATCATGCCCCCGCGCGGACCGCGTAACGTCTTGTGAGTTGTCGTTGTCACGAAATCTGCATAAGGTACAGGGCTTTGGTGCAATCCAGTTGCCACGAGACCGGCAATATGGGCCATGTCGACAAGAAGGTATGCTCCAACCTCATCTGCAATTTCACGGAACTTAGCAAAGTCAATCTCTCTTGGATACGCACTCGCTCCAGCCACAATCATCTTCGGTTTCACTTCATTCGCTTTCTCGCGTACAACTTCATAATCAATGACTTCGGTTTCTTCATCTACACCATAATCAACAAAGTTGTACAACTTCCCACTAAAGTTCACTTTACTTCCATGGGTAAGGTGACCTCCGTGGCTTAAATTCATGCCAAGCACCGTATCGTTCGGTTCAAGTACCGCTTGATAGACAGCCATATTAGCTTGAGCACCTGAATGAGGTTGAACATTCGCATGGTCAGCGCCGAATAACGCTTTCGCTCGGTTACGTGCAAGGTTCTCAGCGATATCTACGAATTCACATCCACCATAATAACGCTTACCAGGATAACCTTCTGCGTATTTATTCGTTAACACAGAACCCTGTGCTTCCATAACTGCTTCAGAAACGAAGTTCTCAGACGCAATCAGTTCAATTTTGTCTTGTTGACGACCTCGTTCTTGCTCAATTGCTTCAAATAATTCAGGATCAAATTTTCGTACCTGTTCCATTTCATACTCCCCCTTTATATTTATCCCTTAATCACATGCATTGGACGATTTAACCTTTGTTTCGTCATATACTGCCCGATTTCCTCCTATTAATTTAGGACGGGTCTTCGCTGCAGTCACATGCGCATGACCGACTTGTTTAATGGAGAATCGAAGTGGGACTGCAACCCGCTTCAAGTGCATCCCAATTAAGGTGTCTCCGAGGTCAAGCCCTGCTTCTGCCTGCACTTCCTCTACGACAACCGGATGATGAAGGTGATGATAAGCGTAGGAAGCCATTGATCCACCCGCCCCTGGTACAGGAACGACGCTCACCCGTTCATATCTGCGTAGCTCTGAATCGTCACGTTCCATCACGATGGCGCGATTTAAATGCTCACAACATTGAAAGGCTAGGTGAATTCCAGTCTGTTCTCTCAAGCGTTGAAGTTCTGTATAAATGACTTCAGCTACCGCTTCGCTACCCGCTGTGCCGATTCGCTCTCCAGCAATTTCGCTCGTGGAACACCCAAGTACAAATAAGTCACCTTTACTAAGAGCATTGGTGTCTATCCATTCGTCAACAAGTTCAGTCATATGATGACGAACAGTTTCTAACAGCTCAGCATGCATCCTCCCGCCTCCTCACTTTTTCTCTATTCTAACAAAAGGAGAAGCTTCATCCTAATTAGAAAGAAGCTCCTCCATTCACCGTTCTTATTTGTTTTCGTAAGAAGTAATCTTCTCTACTCGGTTGGCATGACGCCCACCTTCAAATTCACCTTGTAGCCACGTTTTCGCAATTTCACGAGCAAGTCCTGGTCCAATTACTCGTTCACCCATCGCCAATACATTGGTGTCATTGTGTTCACGAGTTACCTTGGCTGTAAATAGGTCGTGAACGAGTGCGCATCGCACGCCTTTCACTTTATTTGCAGAAATTGACATACCGATGCCAGTCCCACAAATCAGAATCCCTCTGTCAAATTCACCATTCGCTACTCGCTCAGCAGCTGGAATTCCATAATCCGGATAATCTACAGAACCTTCACAATCACAACCAAGGTCTGTATACTCAATATTCATTTCTTCTAATAGGTTGGCTACTTCCTTTCGGATGTTGACGCCACCATGATCTGATGCAAGAATTACTCTCATCGTTCACTTCCCCTTTCTCTATGTATGGAATTGCTCAATTTCGTTCTTCAGTTGCTTCGCTTGTTCAGTTAAGGAAAGCGTGCGTTCATTAATCTCTTGAATTAAACCGGTCTGTTCTTGAATGGATGCACTCATTTCCTGTGTACCAGCTGAAGTCTCCTCTGCAATCGCAGATACCTCTTGAGATTGTAACGAGGTTTGGCGGAGCTGTTCAAGCTGTTGGTCGACAAGATTTGAAATGGATGTAACAGATTGAGCTACGTCTTGAACCGAAGTCGTCATATTCGAAATAGCATCGTCCGCACGTTGCCCCTTCGCCGCTTCCTCACTAGCGAAAGTAACTTGGTCTTCGATTCTTGACACAACCTGTGCCACATCCGACTGCATGGTCGTAACTAAATTTCGTATGTTTTGAACCGACTTGGCGCTCTCATCTGCTAGCTTACGAACCTCTTCTGCTACTACCGCAAACCCTTTGCCATGTTCACCTGCTCGAGCGGCTTCAATGGAAGCATTCAAGGCAAGTAAATTCGTTTGGTCCGCTATATCCCCAACTAAAGAAATAATATGGCCAACTTCTGTTGCGTTCTTCTCCATACGCCGAACGTCTTCCAATGAAGATTGTTGCCCTACAGACAACTGCTGGATGCCAGCAACAACGGATTGAATGACAACCTTCCCATCTTCCAGGGCAACAAGCATGTGATTCGATTGTTGCTTGGAAGCGTCCGCTTGGTCTTGAACATTCTTTGCTAATTGAACAGATGACTCGATAGACTCTGCCGTGTGTTGAACAGATTGTGAAGAACTTTCTGCCCCTTGAGAGATCTCATAAATGGCATCTTCAACAAGCCCCGCTTGCTTCGTCGCTTCGTTCGTATCAGATTGAATCGACGATGCTGTAGCGCTTGTCTGTTCAAAATTGGAATGGATGTTGTGAACCATTGAACGAATATTTTGAAGCATACCGTTAAACGCAACACTTAGCGCTCGAATCTCATCATCCGATTTCGGAACGTCCACGTCCTGACCGAGGTCCCCTTCTGAAGCCTTAGTCGCCACTCGCTCTAAGTTCTTTAGCGGTTTCGTGATAAGCCCTGCAGCGATCGTCGCCAAGATCCCTGACCACATAATCCCCATAATGAGTGTAATAATCGTAAAGCCTTGCTCCGACAATCCAACATAATCCCCTACCATGTTATACAACACGTAAATAAAGAACGCACTCGTTGTATAGGTTATGAGTGCGAGTGCGGTTGTAAACAGGACGAGCTTCCGCCTCAAGCTAAAACGATATTTTCTTCTCACCCTAACTCCCCCTAAGATGAATTATCCTCTGTTATTGTCCACCTTTTGGATAAGAAGTTCAATATGTTTTTCAATCTCTTCAAGCGTTGAATCATACACGGATTGATTGCCGCCGAATGGGTCATTAATATCTAATGTTGGTAAGTTCCGCTCAATTTCACGAATGAGTTCAATCTCTTCATTTAAATGTTGATACAAGGCCATTTCAAGCTCTGCTTGAGAATTGTATTTATCTTTATTCTTCTGCATAAATACAGCTTTTTTGTCCTCCATCGTTGCGTAGGCTTCCGTTAACCTATCCCAGCTACTCGCCTTATCATAGAGAGCGTACTCCTTTAATGTATACACTTTCGCTTCGTGTTCTGGGAAGTGCATGATTACACTCTCTTTGTGGCGTGCCGTCATCGTTAACACGAGGTCAGCCCATTGAATCAACCCTTCCTCGAGCGGCTGTGAGGAGTGGTTAATTGCATATCCCTTCTTATCAAGGGCTTGTTCCGATTGAGGTGTCGCTTTCCCATTCGTTTGGGCAAACAACCCCGCCGATTGTACGTTGTAACGGTCATCTTTGGCTTTCAATACGGCTTCTGCCATCGGGCTTCTGCACGTATTCCCTGTGCATACAAATAAGACGTTTTTCATTGTAGCTCCCTCGCAATACTAGACTTTCCCTCTATTATAGCACAGCTCTTTATAGGTTAATAGAAAGCTAAAGCCCCGCTCAACCAAAAATCAGCTGTAATCCGAAGCCACACAATATGCTTCCACCGAACATTTCACTATAATTCCCAAGTAACCCCTGCACCTTCCGTCCAAGCAAGAGACCTGCCCATGTAAGTGTGGTTGCCGCAATGCCGAATAATAGGAGAGAAAGAAGCGTCTTCGCACCCGACATCCCTAAACTTAGCCCAACCGAGAAGCTGTCTAAACTTACGCTTAACGCGAACAGGACGAGTCCAACTCCTATCGGTTGCATAATCGTTTCTTCACCTTTACGGAAAGAAGAATAAAACATTTGAACACCAAGGACACAAAGTAGAACCCCTCCCCCGAGATTCGCAATAGACCCAAACTGACTGGACAGGACTCGTCCAAGTACCATACCTGAAAAAGGCATGATTACATGGAATGCCCCTACTGTCAGGCCAACAATAGCAATTCTCCTCATTCGTATCGGAATCATCCCCATACCAAGCCCTATTGAAAAAGCGTCCATCCCTAGCGCAATGGCCATCATGGACAGCGTAATCATCTCTCCTGCAAACGGAAATATTCCCATACAAAAACCCCCTCGGACATGCTAGTTCAGCATATGCAAGGGGGGTTATCTTTAGAAGGTTATGGTTGGACGATTGTTTCAGATGCCGCTTTCCTCAAACGGTTCATGACAGCAACACCCATACCTTCTTCAGGAAAGACTTCAGATAAGATGACATCCACATCTTTCGTATTAAAGGAACGTAAGGCGTTATACAATCCTACTGCCACTTCATTAAGAGAAGCCCTCGAACCATATACGTGCACGAAATCCGCCTGCTCCACTTCAGGGGCAAGCTCTTCAGAAGCCATGACGCCTACCTTCTTCCCATTTTGTTGTAATACAGCGATTTGAGCTTTAAAGAATGGAACATCCCCTTCAACAAGCCATAGCGGGGCTTCAGGGGCATAATGGGTATATTTCATGCCAGGAGAACGGGGCTGATCATCGGCATTTAGAGAGGACTCGTCATTGCCAACCGGACCAGCAACCGCTTCGATTTGTTCCTTTGTAATCCCACCTGGCCGCAAAATTATAGGTTTGTCGCCCGTACAATCTACTACTGTAGACTCTACGCCAATTCCAGTGGCCCCACCGTCCACAATACCAGCAATCCGACCTTCTAAATCTTCATATACGTGCTGCGCAGTCGTCGGGCTAGGACGTCCAGAACGATTGGCACTTGGTGCTGCAAGAGGCAGGTTGGCAGTCTCTAATAGCGCCTTTGCTACAGGATGGTCCGGGATTCGAACTGCGACAGTTGATAGTCCTGCTGTAACATTCGGAGCGGAGACTCCATTGCTCTTCATAATAAGGGTGAGGGGGCCCGGAGCGTAAGCATCTATCAATGCGTGCGCCATCGGCGGAATGGATTCCACAACCTCATACACCTGCTCTTTATTGCCTACGTGAACAATGAGCGGATTGTCTGAAGGTCGTCCCTTCGCATCAAATATGGCTTGAACAGCTTCTTCATTCGTTGCATCTGCTCCCAATCCATATACAGTCTCTGTCGGGAACGCAACTACTTGCTGTTGTTGCAGCAACGCAGCAGCTTCTTGAACAAACGATTGATCAATATGGGTTGGGTCTATTTGCCAATAACTTGTTTGATATGGTTTCACTTGCCGAAGCATCCTTTCTTACTCTATCTTTCCTCATTATGAACGGATGTACATACGTTGTGCAACTTTAATGTGTAACCTTATCCAATGCCGGGTATACAAACAACGTAACTCGATTTAAGGAGGTTGTTCACATGAAAACTCTATATACTGCACAAGCAACTGCACAAGGCGGACGCGATGGAAACGTTAAAAGCTCAGATGGCAAAGTTGATCACAACTTAAACACACCAGAAGAGCTAGGCGGTCAGGGAGGTAACGGTACAAACCCTGAGCAACTCTTTGCAGCCGGCTATTCTGCTTGCTTCGATGGTGCACTAAACCTTGTCGCTAGCCAAGCGAACGAAGACATTGAATCATCCGTTACAGCAGACGTTCACATTGGCAAGACAAGCGAAGGTCTTGGTCTAGGCGCCACACTTACAGTAGAGATTAAAGGTGTGGACCAATCCAGAGCCGAAGAACTTGTCCAAAAAGCTCACGAAACATGCCCATACTCGAAAGCTACGCGAGGAAATATGGACGTAGAGCTTGTTACGAAAGCCGTGTAACTTTAGAGAAAGGCTGCCGACTCTAACCGGCAGCCTTTTTTCTATCCACATTTTATCCCCCTACATCATCTCCCATTTCCTACCTTCGCTATGCCGAGTTTTTCGACATCTTTCAACATTATTTACACTTATCCACTTGACTTTACAGTATCTAAATCTTATCCTCACCATTTCCACACGTAATAACAAGATATACACACCACTTATCCACAGGTGTGTATAAGTTTGTTGATAATTTTCAGTTTATTTCAAACCTCCACCATGACCCTTGGGGTATGTCTTGTTCATGGAGTTCAGAAGGGATAGCGCTTTCTTCAATTGGAGTAAATTGATTTGCAAGAAATAACGGCTCTAGAGCGGACTGGTGGCACAACACATACACGTCTTGATACCCTTCTTCTTCCGCCTTTTTCTGGACAAGTTGCATAACAGTCATAATAAATGCGGGGTCCATTCCTTCTTTCAATAAGACGCTTCTTATCCACACCGCACGCTCTGTTACGGGGACAAGGGAGAAGAATCCACTTGTTTCGCCCTCCATTTCCACAAACCATCCACAATGAAGCAGTTGAGGTTCATTCTTTATCGTATCAAGACGAGTTTGGAAGAACTTATTGATATCCTCTCGCTCATATTCGTTCGTTCGTTTCACTTCGATCATTCAATCGACCTCCTAGTAGATTAGCTATCACTAGTCTATGAAAGAACGAAGGAACTATGATAGTTTTAAAGAAATCCGAACCATTCCGTTAAGAAGAACTTCACTTCAACCTCTTCTTCACCCTCTTCAAGAACGTGCTGAACAACCGCTTCTTCCTTCTCACTCACATCTTCAAGCTCTGCCTCGTCATCAAGGCCAATACCTGATGCCGGTTTCTCTACGGTAGCTCCGTTTCCGAAATCCAAGAAACACATTGGCGGAAATAACACACACCACCAATTCGCCCCTTCTCCGTCTCCTATTGTAATCAAGATGGCCTCATACTCTCCTGCTGGATAAATATAAGAACCATAGAGCTTCGTTGGGAAGGTAACAGAACGATCGTACTCAACTGTATAGGGTTGATGAGCTCCCGCTTCTGTTAACACGTTATCCACAATGGCTTCAATTTCATCTAAATTCTCTTGAATGACAACTCGCGCATCCACAATGGTGTCCATTTCCTTGACCCACTCCGTAATCTCTCGGTTCACTGCATCACGTACATCGCGCTTTAGCTTTTGATCCTCTTCTACATCACTATTTGCCAATATTCTTAAACGGATTGCCTCATCCGGAATCACTTCATAGTTCAGAGCTTCTGTCTGTGTCTTTGTAAAGAAGAATAAACTCGTTCCCATCACAAACAATAAGAGCATCACCGCTAGCATACGTTTTTTCATCATTCCCTCTCCCCCGTCCCGTATTTCTAGTAGACAGTATGGGGGAGAAACGAAAGAATTAAACCATGAATCTAGTAAAACGTTGTGACAAAATTCTCTCTATCCCCTTACCCACAAAAAAAGCCTGCCCCTCCTATACGGAGAGCCAGGCAAATACCATTCGTTCATTTCCATTTAAATCGTTCACAACTTCTGGTGTAGAAGCTGGGAATTTAGATTGGATAAGATTACGTACATCTGAACCTTGATTGTAGCCAATCTCAAAGGCAAGTAACGTCTCTGATTTAGAAACATAAGGCAATTGGGCAACAATCGCACGGTAGGCATCAAGCCCGTCCTTCCCTGCAAATAAGGCAAGATGTGGGTCGTAATTCTTCACAACATCCGATAAGGAATCAAGATCACCTTCAGGAATATAAGGCGGGTTCGAAACGATTAGATCAAACGTTTGATCAAGTACAGGTTCTAGGAAACTGCCTTCATAGAAAGTGATGTCCGTCCCGTGTTCTTCTCTATTTCGCTTCGCAACACAGAGTGCATCAGCTGATAAATCCACAGCACTGACAGACATCGAGGGCCATTCCTGCTTTAACGTAATCGGAATAATTCCGCTCCCTGTACCAATATCCACCGCATGAATCTGCTTCTTGTCCCACCCTCGTTCATTGAGACGGCGTAGAATCCCATCTACAAGCTCCTCGGTCTCTTGCCTAGGAACAAGCACGTGCTTATTCACGTTAAACTCTCTCCCAAAGAAGGAGGCTGTTCCAACAAGATGCTGATACGGAACGCCATGCAAGGCATGCTCCCGTACATCCCGTTCGAAAGCTGTATATGCCTCATCTCCTATTGGGTCCGGAAGGTAGGCTAGCAATTGCGCGCGTGTAAACCCTAAATGATGAAGAAGAAGCAGTTCTCCCACATTCTTTTCTCTACCATGCTCCTCTAAAAAAAGAGAAGCCCAGTTGCGGGCTTCCAAAATGGTCTTCGTACTCATCTTATTCTCCAATTTGCTCGAGACGCTTCGTCTGCTCTTCGATAATTAGCGCTTCGATAAACTCTTCAATCTTACCTTCCATGATTTGATCAAGCTTCTGGATGGTAAGGCCGATACGGTGGTCGGTTACACGATTCTGAGGGAAATTGTACGTACGGATACGTTCAGAACGGTCACCAGAACCAACAGCAGATTTACGGTTTTCATCGTATTCCGCCTGAGCTTCTTGTTGGAATTTCTCGTAGATACGAGCACGCAATACTTTCATTGCCTTTTCTTTGTTCTTAATCTGGGACTTTTCATCCTGACAAGATACTACAGTTCCTGTTGGCTCGTGAGTTAGACGCACGGCGGACATTGTTGTATTTACACTTTGTCCTCCAGGTCCACTAGAAGCGAACGTATCAACACGAATATCTTTCTCGTGAATTTCTACCTCTACTTCTTCTGCCTCAGGAAGTACAGCTACCGTCGCTGTAGACGTATGAATACGTCCGCCAGATTCTGTAGCTGGTACACGTTGCACACGGTGTGCACCGTTCTCAAATTTAAACCTAGAATAAGCGCCTTTTCCATTAATCATAAAGATCATTTCTTTATAACCGCCTACTTCACTTTCATGAGACTCAATGACTTCAAGCTTCCAGCCTTGTGACTCCGCGTAACGGGAATACATGCGATAAAGATCCCCAGCAAATAAAGCCGCTTCGTCGCCACCCGCAGCACCACGGATTTCCATGATAACGTTCTTTTCGTCGTTCGGGTCTTTCGGAATAAGAAGAATCTTAAGACGCTCTTCAAGCTCTGCTTTCTGCTCGGAGAGTTCATTAATTTCTTCTTTCACCATTTCTTTCATCTCATCGTCTTCTTCGTCTAGCATGGCTTTCGCATCATCTAGTTGCGAGGAAACGTCTTTGTATTGTTGATAAGCCTGGACTGTTTCAGTTAAGTCTGCTTGTTCCTTTGAGTATTCACGTAACTTCTTGGAATCATTTACGATTTCCGGATCAGAGAGTAACTCGTTCAGTTTCTCGTATCTGTCCTCCAAGGTTTGAAGTCGTTCTAACACTTTCAACCACCTCTTTTTTCTCCATAACAGTATAATTATAGTATAGCCCTTGTGTAGAGTCAAAGAAGTGTGAAGAGAAAACAAGCGAACACTTAATTCACACGCACCTTAATGGTGTAGCGGGGCAGTGCTTTCTGAACGGATTTACGCACTTTGTCAGCGTAGACCATCGCTTCATCCTGTGAGGTTAGTCCATCTACATGCACATGAACGTAAGCTTGTGATCCACGTATGCTAATCCGCTTTACATCCACACCCTCTACGAGCTCTGCTCCTTCTCTTGCTTTCTCTCGGTCAGGACCGATGCCCCACGTCTTCCCTAATTGGTCGACCTGCATCGGATTGTCTGACTCTGAGTAACCTGGTTCACGGTCAGAAGCTTTCTCAAGCGTGTTCGCTGTCCTCTTAAAAAACTGCACATCTTTGACGTCATTCGTTGAGCCTTCTTCTGTAGTACCGCACGCACCCAATGTTCCGATTAGGAATATCATCATCAACCATCTCATACTCTCCATCCTCTCAGTATGTGTGTTGAAAGTAGTTTCCCACGGTTTCTTTGGGTCATGCATAAAAAAAGGGCCGCCTCACAAACGGAGACAGCCTATTTTCTTATTGCTTTGACTTTAAATAGTCAGGTGTTTCAACGTTCTTAGGACGGTTTGGAACTTCATGATGGTGACGGCAACGAGGCTCGTACGATTCAGATGCTCCAACTAATATAACTGGGTCATCGTAGGAGGCTGGTTTCCCGTCAATCAAACGCTGTGTCCTTGTGGCAGGTGAGCCACAGATTGGGCAAAGGGCGCTGAGCTTTGTAACAGACTCTGCGAGAGCCATTAGCTTCGGAACACACCCAAACGGTTCGCCTCGGAAGTCAAGGTCAAGGCCGGCAGCAATTACACGGTGACCAGCGTTCGCTAATTCTTGAATGACTTCCACGATATTATCATCAAAAAATTGAACTTCATCAATGGCAACAACATCTATATCATCATCTACAGAATAGAGAATGTCCTCGGAACGTTCCACTGGATGAGCTACAACCGTAGCTCCATTGTGAGAGACAATGGCTTCTTCGGCGTAGCGATTGTCGATGGCAGGTTTAAACACCCGCACGGATAGTCGCCCAAATGTGGAACGACGGACTCTGCGGATAAGTTCTTCAGATTTCCCTGAGAACATGCTCCCACAGATTAATTCTACCCATCCGCTATGTTTCATCACATGCACGAGCTGGTCTCTCCCTTCTAGGTCAAAGAGGTTTATGTGTCATTATCGTTCCCTGAATTTGAGAGAAAACAAGGCGTAAACGTGAAAAAAACAGGCAAAGTTAGACAATTTGCCTGTTTTTTATCATCATAATAAGCTTTGGTTAAGCTTACTTCATGCCGTATTTTTTCTTGAAGCGGTCTACACGGCCACCAGCTTTGTCAGCCTTCTGCTTACCAGTGTAGAACGGGTGAGATGCTGAAGAGATCTCAACACGGATTAGTGGGTACGTGTTGCCATCTTCCCATTCAATGGTTTCGTCAGATGATTGTGTAGAACCAGTTAGGAACTTGTAATCAGAAGAAGTATCTAAGAATACTACTTTCTGATAGTTTGGATGAATTCCTTCCTTCATGTCTGTACACTCCTTTTTGCCCTGAATCCTTAGGAAACAGAGTTATTCCAAGAGCCGTTAGAAGACTAAAGATTAGCCTTATATCTAAACTCACATAGAAAGATTATAACAGCCCCTATACTCTTTTGCAACTGGAACTCTCAATTATTTGAAGGCTACGATCGCTTAGAAGAGGTCTTGCCTTTCATATCTTCCTCCATAAGTTGGAAGAATTCTTCGTTGTTCTTCGAAGATTTCAGGCGGCGTAAGAAGCGATCGACGAAGTTTGGTTGGTCTGCCATCGTCTTACGAATTGACCAAATCTTCTCCAGTCGGTCTTTAGGAAGAAGCAATTCTTCTTTACGAGTCCCGCTGCGGCGTACATCAATAGCTGGGAAGATTCGTCGTTCAGCAAGATTTCGATCAAGGTGCAGCTCCATATTTCCTGTACCTTTGAATTCTTCATAAATGACATCATCCATACGGGAGCCTGTCTCTACAAGCGCCGTCGCAAGGATGGTTAAGCTTCCGCCCTCTTCAATATTACGCGCAGCACCGAAGAAGCGCTTCGGACGGTGGAAGGAGGCTGGGTCAATACCACCAGATAACGTCCGACCACTTGGTGGAATCACTAGGTTGTACGCACGCGCTAGTCGAGTAATGCTGTCCATAAGAATAATAACGTCCTTCTTATGTTCAACAAGGCGCATAGCACGCTCCAACACTAATTCAGATACTTTAATATGGTTCTCTGGAACTTCATCAAACGTAGAGCTCACGACATCCACATCCCCATCGACGGAACGCTCAATGTCTGTCACTTCTTCAGGACGCTCGTCTACGAGAAGAATAATTAATTTCGAGTCAGGATGGTTCTCTGAGATACTGTTTGCGATTTGCTTTAGAAGCATCGTCTTACCAGCCTTCGGAGGCGCAACGATTAAACCACGCTGACCGAAGCCAACTGGTGTCATCAAGTCAATAATTCTTGTGGATAGGCTCTTTCCTTGTGTTTCAAGGTTCATCATACGCTCAGGATAAAGCGGTGTTAACGCTGGGAAATGGACACGTTCTTTCGCAGAATCAGGTGCATCTCCATTGACCGCATCAACGTGAAGCAATCCGTAGTAACGCTCGTTCTCCTTAGGAGGACGCACTTTCCCTGATACTTTATCTCCGTTTCTTAAATCGAAACGACGGATTTGCGAAGCAGAGATATAAATATCTTCAGCTGATGGGGAGTAGTTAATTGGACGTAGGAAGCCAAATCCTTCTGAAGGAATAACCTCTAGAATTCCGTCCATAAATAAGAATCCATCCTTCTCGGCTTGAGCCTTCAAAATGGAAAAGATTAATTCTCGCTTTGTTAATTTAGCATAGTAAGACACTTTGTACTCGCGTGCAAGCTTGTACAATTCTTTTAAGTTAAGTGTCTCCAAATGGGAAATTGTTAATGATCCAGACACTGTATCACACACCTATTTCGTTTTATCGTTCTTCCATCAAGCTCTTCATACTTCTCTATGTAAGTAGAGTAGACGCACGGCGGCCTCCACAAGCACAAAAAAGGCGATGAGCAATCGTTGCTTTTCGTCACCTATCTCGTCTGCCAATCCAACTAATCAGGAACGCAAACGTCCTTCATGGCCGCACGATACCGTTGTGAAGAGACTATTTGTAATGGATGGTTTAGCTTCTCATGTAGGGTTTTGGAAACATGATTCGTTTTGAAGGAAATTAGTTAGAAGCTAGAATAGAAGTTTGCCAACGGGGCTAAATTCACTATTGCCAAGTCTCGTTGCTTTTAAACATCTTTCATTTTAACCCTATCTATCTGAACTATTCAACTATGTTTTTGTGACAGAATTCGAAAAGAAGGAAAGAAAAAGGGATTTTACGAACAGTCACGTGACGCAAAATCCCTCTTTATGTCTATGGTTTAATTACGAGGTTCGGTTTCTTCTTCAAGGAGTGGTCTCCATCAATGAAGCGGACGGTTCCAGATTTCGCTCGCATAACAACGGTTTGAGTCGTGGCTTTCGTTCCTTTAAACTGAACGCCTCTTAACAGCTCTCCGTCTGTTACACCTGTTGCCGCAAATATGGCATCGTCTCCGCCACACATGTCGTCCATCATGAGCACCTTTTGCACATCTGCTATGCCCATCCGCGCACAGCGCGCAAGCTGTTCATCATCTTCAGGAAGTAGCTTTCCTTGAATTTCTCCACCGAGACATTTCAAAGCAGCAGCGGCAAGTACGCCTTCAGGTGCCCCTCCACTACCGAATAGAATATCAACACCGGTATGGTCAAATGCTGTATTGATGGCAGCAGCGACATCCCCATCTGAGATGAGCTTAATCCGAGCTCCCGCTTCCCTGATCTCTTCAATGATGCGCTCGTGTCGCTTACGATTCAGCACAATTGCTACAACATCTTCAATATCTTTGTTCTTCGCCCTTGCAACTGCGGCAAGATTCTCTCGGATGGACGCATTAATGTCCACTTTGCCAACCGCTTCAGGGCCAACTGCGATCTTCTCCATATACATGTCCGGTGCGTGTAACAACTTGCTGTGATCTGCAACTGCCAGAACAGATAAAGCGTTCCATGTTCCTTGGGCAACGATATTTGTCCCTTCAAGTGGGTCGACTGCTACGTCAACTCTTGGACCATATCCATTCCCCAACTTCTCACCAATGTAAAGCATAGGGGCTTCATCCATTTCGCCTTCCCCAATGACGACGGTCCCCTTCATCGGTATCGTATCAAATACATCGCGCATAGCACTTGTCGCTGCGTCATCCGCCTCATCCTTCTTTCCTCTTCCCATCCAACGAGCTGAAGCGAGTGCGGCTGCTTCGGTTACACGTACAAGTTCCATCGTCAAACTTCTTTCCATGGTAACTATTCCTCCCCTTTTGCCTTGCTCATTTATAAACCGGAATCTCCCCCATCACCATGGAGCTGTGACGGTACTATGAATTTTGAAATTGTTCGATCTCAGCCTCTGTCATTTCTTCACGCCAAGCATGTCCACCTAGCGCATTTAGCTTCTCAACTAAATCCTCATAGCCACGATCGATATGTTCAAGGCCAGTAATTTCTGTTACCCCTCTCGCTAATGAACCAGCAATGACAAGCGCAGCTCCAGCACGAAGGTCAGTCGCTTTCACACGAGCTCCCTCCAACTGGACAGGACCTGTCACAATAGCTGAGCTACCTTCTACCTTTATGTCTGCATTCATGCGTCGCAGTTCATCTACGTGCTTGAATCGCGCACCATAAATCGTGTCCGTTACGACTCCAGTCCCTCTCGCTTGCGTGAGCAACGAAGTAAATGGTTGTTGCAAGTCCGTTGGGAAGCCTGGAAAGACCAGCGTCTTGACGTCAACTGCTTGTATAGGCTTATCGCGACGAATGAGAAGTTGGTCATCATTTGACTCAATAGTAATCCCCATTTCACGAAGCTTTGCAAGGAGAGATTCCAAGTGCTGTGGTATGACGTTGTCAATCAACACTTCTTCTCCCATCGCAGCCGCTAAAATCGTATACGTTCCAGCCTCGATACGGTCTGGGATAATCGTATGCTGACACCCGCTAAGTGTTTCAACACCTTCAATCCGGATAACGTCCGTCCCTGCCCCTTTAATCTTCGCTCCCATACTCGTTAGCAACGTGGCGACGTCAATAATTTCAGGTTCTTTCGCTGCATTCTCGATAACCGTCTTGCCTTTCGCTTTCACAGCAGCAAGCATAATGTTAATCGTAGCACCTACACTTACGACGTCTAAGTAAATACGAGCTCCTTTTAGTTCATCTGCTCTTAAATAAATGGCACCTTGTTCATTTGTTACTTGTGCACCTAATGCTTCAAAGCCTTTAATGTGTTGGTCAATTGGGCGCGGGCCAAGATGACACCCGCCTGGTAATCCAATGACCGCTTTCTTGAAACGTCCAAGCATGGCTCCCATGAAGTAATAGGAAGCACGAAGTTTCTTTACTTTCCCATTCGGCAGTGGCATAGAGATCATAGTAGAGGGATCGATATAAACATCCCGCCCATCCTTTACAACCTTGCCACCAATCTCTTCTAGCAAATGGCTCAGTGTGTCTACGTCTGAGATATGAGGCAACCCTTCAATCGTTACAGGTGTCTCTGCCAAGATTGCAGCAGGAAGCAAGGCAACAGCACTGTTCTTCGCACCGCTTATACGCACTTGCCCCCGCAATGAATGGCCTCCTTCAATAAGTAACTTCTCCATCGTCAGGTTTGGACTCCCTTCCTTAGGTAGCTCCGTATAGACTTATTTTGCACAAAATTACCAAAAAACATGCCTATTTTTGTCGATTCCAGTCGGATAAAAACTTTTCGATCCCCTGGTCGGTTAATGGGTGCTTTACAAGTTGGTCTAGAACTTTAAACGGAATCGTTGCGATATGCGCACCGTGTAGGGCGGCATCCGTAACATGAACTGGGTGGCGGACAGAAGCTGCAATAATTTCAGTATCAATCGCATGACGGTCAAAAATCTCAGAGATTTGAGAAACAAGATCAATCCCCTCTTGCCCAATATCATCTAGACGACCTAAAAATGGCGAAACATAAGACGCACCTGCACGAGCTGCTAACAGCGCTTGATTCGCAGAGAAGATAAGTGTAACGTTCGTCTTAATGTTCAGCTCTGAGAAGCGCTTTACCGCCTTCAGGCCTTCAAGTGTCATTGGAACCTTAACTGTAATGTTCGGTGCGATGGCTGCGAGCTCTTTCCCTTCTTCAATCATCCCTTCAGCATCCTCAGCAATTACCTCAGCGCTAACAGAACCGTCTACTTCATCTGTTATCTCTTTCAAACGCTCGTGGAAAGAAACCCCCTCTTTCGCTACAAGCGATGGGTTTGTTGTAACCCCTGCTAATACTCCCAATGCGTTTGCCTCACGGATTTCATCAATGTTCGCTGTGTCGATAAAGAATTTCATACTTCTTCCTCCCCCTTGTAAATGAGTGCGTTTTCATTTCTTATGTAAAAGAAACCGCCGAAAGGTTGTTCCGGCGGCATCTTCAACTATACGACGTAATCGTTACGCTTTTTGAGCAGAACCGAATTCGCGCATTTTGCCGATTACAGTTTCTTTAATTGCGTCACGACCAGGACCCATGTATTTACGTGGATCGTATAGATCAGGTTTTTCAGCAAGTACTTCGCGAATTGCTTTTCCTTGAGAAACTTGGTTTTCAGTATTTACGTTGATTTTAGCAGTTCCGTAGCTGATTGCTTTCTTGATGTCAGCTGTTGGGATACCAGTACCACCGTGAAGAACAAGTGGCTTGTCTACAAGACCCATGATTTCTTCCATGCGGTCGAAGCCTAGGTTTGGTTCGCCTTTGTAAGGGCCGTGAACAGAACCTAGTGCTGGAGCGAATACGTCAACGTTTGTTTCGTCAACAAGTTGTTTACACTCAGAAGGAATTGCGTAAGCTGCTTCAGCATCGTCAACGATAAGATCATCTTCTTGACCGCCAACGCGACCAAGTTCAGCTTCAACAGAAACACCGTGGATATGAGCAAGCTCAACCACTTTCTTCGTAACTTCAATGTTTTCTTCTAGTGGATCATGGGAAGCATCAATCATAACAGAAGTGAAACCAGCGTGGATTGCTTCTGCACATTTCTCGAAGCTAGAACCATGGTCTAGGTGAATCGCTACAGGAACTGTAGTCTTATAGGAATCCATAAGTGCTTTAACCATAGATACTACAACGTTAAAGCCACCCATGTAACGAGCTGCACCTTCAGATACACCAAGGATTACTGGAGACTGCTCTTCTTCAGCAGCTTGCAGGATCGCTTGAGCGTACTCAAGGTTATTTAGGTTGAATTGACCGACAGCGTATCGGTTTTCCTTAGCCGTTTCTAGCATTTCTTTCATGGAAACTAATGGCATGGATGGTCCTCCTTTTATATAGGGAAAAGATTCTGCAACCTTTTAGCATAAAGATACGATTATATCCGCTATGTAGGTTTTTTACATTAATAGCATACCAAGTCCGAAACCTAGGTGCAACATGCTAGTCCCTGGTTAACGCTTACATCCATGAAAATATCGATAATGGTTATTTATTCCGCTAATTAGACGGAATATTCTTTCAAAATATCCTTGATTTCATAGATATCAAATGGCTTTGCAAGGATGGTACGAACCGACTCAATGGTACGCACTTCTTCCCATTCTTCTTCCGCTAAACCACTAATAAATACAATGGGCGTTGAAGGCGACAACTGTTCCATTTCTCTCGCAACAGTCGGTCCATCTTTGCCAGGAAGTTTCATATCTAAAATGACAAGTGACGGATGATGTTGCTTAAATTCTTCCATTGCCTCGATTCCATTCTCGGCTAAAGTCACATGGTACCCTTCATTTCGGATGACTTCTTCTAGTAGTATGCGTATCCCGGGTTGATCATCGACCACTAATATGGTTTTAGACATGCGTTTTCCTCCAATCCACGAACTAATATATCCCCAATACGTACTTTTCGATTTTCACACGTTAAAATCCTGCAAAGTACCTAGCACTTTTTTAATAATCAAATTCCACATGAAAAAACCTCGCTCTTAAAAGAGCGAGGCTCATGCGTAACTTACTTCTGAACGGATGCTCCAATAAAATCATGGAACAACGGTTGAGGACGCGTTGGTCTTGATTTAAATTCAGGGTGGAATTGAGATGCAACAAACCATGGATGGTCTGAAAGTTCAATAATCTCTACAAGGCGACCATCAGGACTTGTTCCTGAGAATAAGAACCCTGCTTCTTCCATTTGGTCACGATACTGGTTATTAAATTCATAGCGGTGACGGTGACGTTCGTAAATCACTTCTTCGCCATAAGCAGCCTTCGTCTTCGTACCTTCGATAACTCTGCTCGGGTAAACACCAAGACGCAATGTTCCTCCCATATCTTCTACATCTTTCTGCTCAGGAAGAAGGTCGATGATTGGGTAAGGAGTCGTTGGTTCAATTTCAGCCGAGTGAGCACCATCAAGACCTAGCACGTTACGCGCAAATTCCACGGTAGCCAGCTGCATTCCAAGACAAATTCCTAGGAAAGGCACTTTCTCCTCACGCGCATAACGGATGGCTTCAATCTTGCCTTCGATTCCACGGTCACCAAATCCACCTGGAACGAGAATGCCATCGACGTCTGAAAGGTATTGTGCAGCATTTTCACGAGTCACTTCTTCAGAATTAACCCATTTAATTTCAATGTCCGTATCGAAAGAGTAGCCTGCATGCTTCAATGCTTCAACAACAGAAATGTACGCATCAGGCAGTTCAACATACTTTCCGACAAGTCCAATAGTCGTCACTTTAGATAGGTTCTTCACACGAGTAACAAGCTCGTTCCACTCGCTCATGTCAGCCTCTCCACATGAGAGTCCAAAATGGTTACACGTAAACTGGTCCAACTCTTGATTCTGTAGCATTAATGGAACGTCATAAAGCGTCTCAGCATCCCCTGCTTCAAAGACCGCTTGTTCGTTCACATCACAGAATTGGGCAATTTTCGCCTTCATCCCATCTGGAATTGGCATTTCTGTTCGAAGTACAATCGCATCAGGTTGAATACCTAATGAGCGTAATTCTTTCACAGAGTGTTGCGTCGGTTTTGTTTTTAATTCACCTGCGGCTTTAATATATGGAACAAGTGTACAGTGAAGATACATCACGTTCTCTCGTCCAATATCACTCTTAATCTGACGAATGGCTTCTAGAAATGGCAGAGACTCAATATCCCCAACGGTACCGCCAATCTCCGTAATGACAACATCCGCATTTGATTCGCGCCCTGAGCGGAATACACGCTCTTTAATTTCGTTCGTAATGTGTGGAATGACTTGTACGGTTCCACCTAAATAATCACCGCGACGTTCTTTCTGAATAACTGAAGAATACACACGTCCAGTTGTCACGTTGCTGTATTGACCTAGGTTAATATCAATAAAACGCTCGTAATGCCCTAAGTCTAAGTCCGTTTCCGCTCCATCTTCTGTCACGAAAACTTCTCCATGTTGATAGGGGCTCATTGTTCCCGGGTCAACGTTGATATATGGGTCAAACTTTTGAATAGTCACTTTCAAACCACGATTCTTAAGTAAACGACCTAGTGAAGCAGCGGTAATTCCTTTACCTAGCGAGGAAACTACTCCACCTGTCACGAAAATGTACTTCGTCATTTCTTATCCCTCTCTCTATAGTTTCTTTTCAAGGGCGTTCTGTGTTATAGTTTTGTTCCAATGTTTTTAACTTAATCCCCAAAAAAAGAAAAGCGCTCCCGTTTGTTATAAACGGGAGCGCTTTTCTTATGCTTTTTAATGCATAACACGAATTAAAGAGCCCAAATAAAATTTTACTTATTTCGACCTTATAAGTCAAGACGATTAGTATTGTTCGTCAGAATCTTCTTCCTCTTCTTCATCATCACTACTATCATCTGACTCTTCATCATTCACAAGCGTGTCATCTTCTTCGTAGTCATCGTCGGATTCTTCAGCTAGGTCGTAATCACCATCAAGACCGCTGTTTTCCGTACCGTCTTCATCAAGGTCTAAATCTTCATCCTCGAAATCGATGTCTTCTTCAATAGAAGACTCGTCCAAGTCTTTGTCAGCTTCTTCTTTAGCTGCTGGTTTCTTACGTTTTGTCTTCTTCGTAGGCGCTTGAACATCTTCTTCTGTCTGGTCAACAGGATACCAACGCTTTAGCCCCCACATGTTCGACCCAACCGTCATGTAACGGCCTTCACTATTAAGGTCTGTAAACAATTGCGGCATGAATTTTTCTTTCTGCTCGGCTGTAAACCCTTTGATTTCAGCTACACGGTCATATAGATCATTAAAATGAACGGCACGACGCTCATCTTCAAGTAGTTCGTGCACGATT
Organism: Pontibacillus halophilus JSM 076056 = DSM 19796; assembly: GCF_000425205.1. Taxonomy (GTDB): domain Bacteria; phylum Bacillota; class Bacilli; order Bacillales; family BH030062; genus Pontibacillus_A; species Pontibacillus_A halophilus. Next base: position 236,037 of record NZ_AULI01000001.1, read on the forward strand.
TCAATCATGGACATTTCTGAAATCTCTTGAGGGGAATAGTTTTTATAGCTCACGTACTGCACTCCCTTTATATCAATAGTTTATTGAAAATCATATTTCATAGATTGCTCCGCTAATTTAACCATACCATACATTATAAACAAATACGTATCGTTTATGCTAGTTCTATCAGAAGAAAATAGGATTGATTCATTTTCAATCGGAGTTCTAATAGTATAAAAAAGGAAGAGAAAATCAGTCAAGATTTTCTCTCCCTTTTCTTACATATTTCTTCTGTACTGTCCACCTACTTCGTAAAGTGCATGGGTAATCTGTCCAAGACTTGCGACTCGCACGGTCTCCATCAACTCTTCAAAGATGTTTCCTCCGCTTGCAGCCACTTGCTTTAACTTGTTCAAAGCAGTTGCTGTAGCCCCTTCATGAGTTCCCTGGAAAGCTTGAAGCTCATGGATTTGATGCATCTTCTCATCTTTAGAGGCGCGGGCTAATTCCATTGAATCAATCTCCTCCTCAGATGGAGGATTTGGATTTAAGTAGGTGTTCACCCCGACGATTGGAAGCTCTCCACTATGCTTCTTCCCTTCATAATAGAGAGATTCTTCTTGAATCTTCCCTCTCTGATATTGACGCTCCATCGCTCCTAGTACGCCGCCTCTATCATTCATACGCTCGAATTCTTGTAGGACAGCCTCCTCTACTAAATCCGTTAACTCCTCCACAATGTAAGAGCCTTGTAGCGAATTCTCATTCTTAGTCAAGCCGAATTCCTTACTAATAATCATCTGAATCGCCATCGCTCGACGAACTGATTCTTCCGTCGGAGTTGTTATGGCTTCATCGTAAGAGTTTGTGTGCAATGAATTACAGTTGTCCTGAATAGCAAGAAGCGCTTGAAGTGTCGTTCGAATATCATTAAAGTCAATTTCTTGAGCATGAAGAGAGCGTCCTGATGTCTGAATGTGATACTTCAACTTTTGGCTTCGCTCGTCGGCACCATATTTCTCTTTCATAATAATCGCCCAAATTCTCCTTGCCACTCGTCCAATGACGGTGTATTCAGGGTCTAGGCCATTTGAGAAGAAGAAGGATAAATTCGGTGCAAACTTATTTACATCCATCCCTCTACTTAAGTAGTACTCTACGTAAGTGAAGCCATTTGCGAGGGTGAACGCTAATTGAGTAATCGGGTTGGCACCTGCCTCAGCAATGTGATAGCCAGATATGGAAACTGAATAATAGTTTCGCACGTTATGATCTATGAAATATTGCTGAATGTCTCCCATCATTCGAAGGGCAAATTCAGTAGAGAAGATGCACGTATTCTGTCCTTGGTCTTCCTTTAGAATATCAGCTTGAACCGTTCCTCTCACAACTGACAGCGTTTCTTCTTTCAATTGCTGACGTTCTTCTTGAGTCGGCTCGCGTCCTTCTTCTTGTGTGAATCGCTCAAGCTGCTGATCAATCGCCGTGTTAAAGAACATGGCTAGAATAATTGGAGCAGGCCCATTAATCGTCATGGATACAGAAGTAGACGGAGCACATAGGTCAAAGCCATCGTACAGCTTCTTCATATCCTCTAGGGTGCAAATGGACACACCACTTTCCCCTACTTTTCCATAGATATCTGGACGCTCATCTGGGTCTTCCCCATACAACGTAACAGAATCAAATGCGGTGCTTAACCGTTTCGCTTCATCCCCCTCAGATAAGTAATGAAATCGACGATTTGTCCTCTCTGGCGTTCCTTCACCAGCAAATTGCCGCTTCGGGTCTTCCCCTTTTCGTTTAAACGGGAACACGCCCGCTGTATATGGGAAGGCGCCTGGAACGTTCTCTCTTCTGTACCATCTAATCCGGTCTCCCCAGTCTGTAAAGCGAGGCAACGCAACTTTCGGGATTCTTAATCCTGATAACGACTCAGTAGAGATATCCATCTGGATTTCTCGGTCGCGCACTTGGAACGCCATCGTATCTTTCCCGTAACGCTCGTGCAGCGAATCCCAATCTTCAAGTTGCTTTTTAACGCTAGCATCTAGCTGTTGTTCAAACGTTTGTTCTAATTCATCAAGGTCGTTCCTTTCGATATTCGACAACAGTTTTTTCGTTTCTTTAATATGTGAAAGATTACTCGCATAACTTGCTTGCTCTTCCGTTCGCCTGTGGTACGTTTGAACCGTCTCTACAATATCTCGTAAGTATTGACGTCGCTCAGGTGGAATGATGAGGTTTTGCTTCTCTACAACGTCTGTTCGTTCAAACGGGAGAGCGACATCCCATTCATAACGTTCATTAATCAGCTCGAGTAGGGCATTAAATAACGTGTTGGTGCCTGGGTCGTTAAATTGGCTTGCAATCGTACCATAAATCGGGAAGGTCGAGCGGTCTTCATGAAATTTCATATGACTGCGTTCATATTGCTTCCGCACTTGTCGAAGGGCATCTTCAGAACCCTTCTGCTCAAACTTATTAATGACAATTAAGTCAGCGAAATCAATCATGTCAATCTTCTCGAGTTGAGACGGCGCCCCGAATTCAGCCGTCATCACATACATCGATAAATCGGTTACTTCTGTAATGGCAGCGTCTCCTTGCCCGATTCCACTCGTTTCTACGATAACAAAGTCAAATCCCGCTGCTTGCACGACTTCAATCGCCTCTTTAATCGAATGAGAAAGTTCGCTTCTAGAATCACGCGTCGCCAATGAACGCATATACACACGAGGATGAAAGATGGCATTCATCCGGATTCTGTCCCCGAGTAGAGCTCCACCAGTTTTCTTCTTGGTAGGGTCGACAGACAAGATTGCAACTTTCTTATCTGGCACCTCGTGAATGAAGCGACGAATGAGTTCATCTGTCAGCGAGCTCTTCCCAGCCCCTCCTGTACCTGTAATGCCTAGTACAGGGATGGTATGTTTCTTTCGTTCTAACACAGCTTCAAGGGTTGCCGCCGCTTCTCGCTCTTCTTTAGGCGTGTTCTCAACGTATGTGATCCATTTAGCGACAGTGAGAGGATGCTCAGAAGATAGCAACTTCGCCTCTTCTTCTGCGTGAAAAGGAGGCTGGAAGTCGCATTCTCTCATCATGCGATTGATCATCCCTTGTAAGCCTAAGGTACGGCCGTCTTCTGGTGAAAAGATGCGCGCGACACCATACTCATGAAGCTCTTTGATTTCACGCGGGATAATAACGCCCCCGCCCCCACCATACACTCGAATATGCCCAGCTCCTCGTTCTTTCAATAAATCCACCATGTATTTAAAATACTCTACATGGCCACCTTGATAAGAAGAAATCGCAATGCCTTGAACATCTTCTTGAATGGCCGCTTGCACCACTTCCTCAACAGAACGATTGTGGCCTAAGTGAATCACTTCTGCACCAGTCCCTTGAAGGATTCGACGCATGATATTAATGGATGCATCGTGTCCGTCAAATAAACTTGAAGCTGTCACGAAGCGAATGGGGTGAGTCGGTTCATATACGGACTGTTCCACTCGATTGTCCTCCTTCATGGAATAGATTGGCACCCTGTAATAGGTACTGAGTCTGAAGCTTTGCATAAGAGTCGATTGTAAATGTCTTTTGGAGCATCCACCTGCGAAATCCCCACATCTGACCTTGCACGGTAATGTTGTTCGCTAACAGATGGATCTCTTCTTTACGTAATCCAGTCGTACACTTCTCAAGCAACTGCTCGAAGAGGGCAATCATCGCTCCTTCTTTTTGGAGCACATATTCCTGAGCTTGCCTCGACAGCGACTTTACCTCCTGATACATAATGACGACTTCGTCCTGCATATCGTCCATAAGCTGAAAGTAAGAGGTGACGCCTCGAACAAGTTCCTCTTGACTCCCACTCTCTGTATCAATCATTACATGTAGTCGCTCCATCACTCGCTCATAGATATAGTCACATACGAGAAATAAAATATCTTCTTTCTTACGGATGTATTCATATAGGGTGCCTATACTAAATCCGGCTTCCTTCGCCACTTCTCTTGTCGTCGTTTTATGGAAACCCTTCTCTTTGAACAGCTTGACGGCAGCTTTAATCATCTGGTTACGCCGTATCGTTACAAGCTGTTCATCTTTAATAGAAGAAGGGACATGCCTTGGACGGGTCATAAACGTTCCTCCTTATTGAACGTTCTCTAATCCTTTGTCAGCATACGACCGATAACAAGACGCTGAATCTCATTCGTGCCTTCATAGATTTGTGTAATCTTTGCATCCCGCATATACCGTTCTACAGGGTAGTCTTTCGTATAGCCATAACCTCCAAATACTTGAACAGCTTCTACCGTTACGCGCATCGCTGTATCACCTGCGAACAGTTTGGACATAGCAGAAGCCTTTCCGTACGGCAATCCTTCTGACTCTAACCACGCTGCTTGGTACGTAAGTAGACGGGACGCTTCAATTTCAGTTGCCATATCTGCCAGTTTAAAAGAGATGCCCTGCTGATTGGCAATAGGCTTCCCGAATTGCTCACGCTCTTTCGCGTACCCAACCGAAGCATCAAGAGCTCCTTGAGCAATCCCGACCGCTTGAGCAGCGATTCCGTTACGCCCGCCATCGAGCGTTGTCATTGCAATCTTGAAGCCTTCCCCTTCTGCTCCCAACCGATTCTCAATAGGGACACGACAATCCTCAAAGATGAGCTCTGTCGTTGGCGATGAACGAATGCCGAGCTTCTTCTCTTTCTTTCCAAATTCGAATCCAGGTGTTCCTTTCTCGACGATAAATGCCGTAATCCCTTTATGCTTACTGTCACCATCCGTCTTTGCGAATACAATATACGTATCTGCTACGCCGCCATTTGTAATCCACACTTTGCTTCCATTTAGAATATAGGCATCACCGTCTAGCTTCGCAGTTGTTCGCATAGATGCTACATCTGAACCTGCTCCTGGTTCTGACAATGCGTATGCTCCAAGCTTCTCTCCTGTTGCAAGCTGCCGTAGGAAGGTTTGTTTTTGTTCTTCATTGCCATACGTATAAATCGGCCAGCTCGCTAGCGAAAGGTGAGCTGATAACGTAACACCTGTTGAGGCACATACACGTGATAACTCTTCTACGGCGATGCAATAACTAACGTAGTCAGAACCAATCCCACCGTATTCTTCTGGCCACGGGATCCCTGTTAACCCGAGTTCTGCCATCTTATCGAAGATTTCTCGGTCAAAGCGTTCTTCTTCGTCCCGTTCAGCGGCTGTTGGCTCCACTTCATTGACTGCAAAATCCCGGACCATCTTCTTCAACATTTGTTGTTCTTCCGTTAACGTGAATTTCATCTTTCTTCCTCCCCCGCTTATTCCTTAATAAGATGATTGCTAATGACAATATGCTGGATTTCATTTGTGCCTTCATAGATTTCACACACTTTAGCGTCTCGGAAGAACCGCTCGACCGCATAGTCCTTCGTATATCCATAGCCCCCATGCACTTGCACTGCCTCAATGGCACAAGCGACAGCCGTTCTTGAGGCGAAGAGTTTCGCCATGGATGCCACCTTCCCAGTAGGCAGACCTTCATCAAGTCGTGATGCCGCTTGATAGGTTAATAGTTTCGCAGCCTCTACCTCTGTCCCCATGTCGGCCAGCTTAAAGAGTATCCCCTGCTGACTTGAGATTGGTTTACCAAACTGCTCACGTCCCTTTGCGTAGCGAACGGCGTGCTCTAGGGAGGCTTCAGCTATCCCAAGTGATTGGGCAGCAATCCCAATTCGCCCATTATCGAGATTCGCCATCGCAATCTTGAATCCGTCTCCTTCATTACCAAGTAACTGACTTGCCGGAACACGACATTGGTCAAAGGAAAGCTGTACTGTACTTGAACCGTGCATGCCCATCTTTCTCTCTCTGTTACCAATTTCAAATCCTTTTGTATCCTTCTCCACGATGAAAGCAGAGATGCCTCTAGTTCCTGCTTCAGGGTCCGTCCTCGCAAACACGATGTACGTGTCTGCCTCCCCGCCGTTTGTGATATACACTTTTGAGCCGGTGAGGACGTATTCATCCCCTTCTTTCACTGCCCTTGTCTTTAAACTACCTGCGTCCGAACCTGCTGATGGCTCTGTTAACGCAAATGCACCAATGTATTCACCTTTCGCAAGCTTTGGAATATATCTCTCTTTCTGCTCTTCCGACCCAAAATACAAAATAGGATTTGTTCCAACAGAGGTATGAACAGATAGGATAACGCCTACCGCTGCACTGACTTTAGACAATTCATGAATGGCAATAATATAAGAAGTAAAGTCCATCCCAGCGCCTCCATACTTCTCTGGGATTGGGATACCTAATAGCCCTAACTCGCCCATTTGTCGAACTACTTCTCTTGGGAAGCGGTCTTCTACTTCCATTTGTTCAACAGCTGGTTCTACGACATGCTGAGCAAAGTTCCGAACCATATTTCGAATCATTTCCTGCTCATTTGTGAATGTGAGCTTCATCTCCTCACTCCTCTACGCTATAGTCATAGAAGCCACGGCCCACCTTCTTGCCATACCATCCGGCTTGCACATATTGCTTCAAGAGCGGGCAAGGGCGATACTTGCTATCTCCAAACCCATCGTGAAGTACTTCCATGATGGATAGACATGTATCTAATCCGATGAAATCGGCTAGAGTTAACGGCCCCATCGGATGATTCATGCCAAGCTTCATCACTTCATCCACGTCTTCAATAGATGCCACCCCTTCATACACCGCGTAGATGGCCTCGTTAATCATAGGCATGAGCACCCGATTCGAAACAAACCCAGGAAAATCTTTCACTTCAACCGGTGTTTTAGATAGGTGTTCTGTCGCTTCCTTAATCGTTTCATACGTTTCATCACTTGTTTGTAAGCCACGAATGATTTCGACTAGCTTCATAATTGGGACAGGATTCATAAAATGCATCCCGATGACCTTCTCGGGTCGTTCCGTTACCGAAGCGATTTCCGTTATGGATAACGAAGACGTATTGGAAGCAAGCACAGCGTGTGAAGGGGCATAGTGATCAAGACTCTTAAAAACCGCCTTTTTCACCTCCATGGATTCTACGATGGCTTCAATGACCAAGTCCGCTTGTTGAGCCTTTTTCAATTCCGTCGCTACTTCAATTCGACCTAACGTGCTTGCCTTTACTTCTTCTGATATCTTGCCCTTCGATACACTTCTGTCTAGATTTCGTTCAATGGATTGGACCCCTTTTTGCACCGCTTCTTCTTCTTGATCATGAAGGATGACATTTACCTCGGCCATCGCAAATACTTGCGCAATCCCACTTCCCATCTGTCCCGCACCAATAACCATAACCGTCCGAAGATTCATTTCCATTCCTCCCTATCCCTTTGGCACTTCAATTAGAACAGCATCTCCTTGGCCTCCGCCACTGCAGATTGCGGCAATCCCTTTGCCGCCTCCACGGCGTATCAGTTCGTACATGAGAGTTAGTACAATTCGTGCCCCACTAGCTCCAATTGGATGACCTAGAGCGACAGCCCCCCCATTAACATTGATTTTATCTGGGTCTAACTCCGCAATCTTGCCGCTTGCCAAGGCAACAGCCGCAAACGCTTCGTTGACTTCAAATAAGTCAATGTCTTGTAGGGACACTCCTGTCTTCTCTACTAGCTTATTGATGACAAGCCCTGGGGTCTTCGGGAAATCTTCTGCCTGTACAGCTACTTCTGCATGCCCCTTTATATAAGCCAGTGGTTGAAGTCCTTGTGAGGTTGCGTATGCTTCTGAAGTAAGTACCATCGCACCTGCTCCATCGTTCACACCAGGTGCATTACCTGCAGTAATTGATCCGTCTTTGTCAAACGCAGGTCTTAACTTCTGAAGCCTCTCAAGTGACGTATCTTCACGAGGGGCTTCATCTTTAGAGACGAGGAGCGCTTCTCCCTTTCTCTGTGGCACTTCTACATCAACAATCTCTTCACCCAACGTTCCATTCTTGGTCGCCTCTATCGCTCGTTGATGACTTCGGTATGCCCACTCATCTTGAGCTTCTCTTGATAACCCATATTCCTCTGCGGTACGGTTCCCATAGTTCCCCATATGCACAGCATGGAACGAACACGTTAACCCGTCGTGAACCATCATATCCTTCACTTGGCCATCCCCCATACGGAATCCAAACCTTGCGTTCGGTAAGAAGTATGGAGCATTGCTCATACTTTCCATTCCACCCGCTACAACGACTTGCTCATCGCCTAACCGAATGAGTTGATCGCCAAGTGTCACGCTTCTTAACCCGGATGCACATACTTTGTTGATGGTTTCTGTCTTTACATCCCAAGGAATTCCGGCTAACCTCGCTGCCTGCCTAGATGGAATTTGCCCCTGTCCGCCTTGTAGAACCATCCCCATAATCACTTCATCGACGTCCTCACCTTGTATCCCCGTACGCTTTAACGATTCTTTAATGGCATATCCTCCAAGTTCCATAGCTGTAAGAGAGCTTAATGCACCACCAAATTTACCGAAAGGGGTTCTTGCGCCACCTACAATAACAGTTTGATTCATAACCATTCCTCCTCTTTATTGTTAACGCTTACAAATAAATGCGACCGAACGCTCGCTCAATGAACATTCATAAGGAAAGTGCACACGACGGTACACTTTCCTATTTCCATGTCTATGCTGGTTGCTCCTCTTTTTTCGGACCGAAAACAGATTTCGCTAACACTTCTGCAACATCTTCTGTACCTACCTGCTCGTCCACTTCCTTCGCCTTCGTACCGTCGCTTAACATTGTTAAGCAATACGGGCAGCCAGAGGAAATGGTCGTTGCGTTCGTCTGCAACGCTTGTTCTGTACGAGCTACGTTAATTCGATTCCCCGTCTTCTCTTCCATCCACATCAGTCCTCCGCCAGCTCCACAGCACATTCCGTTCTGTCGATTCCTGTTCATTTCAGCTATTTGTACACCCGGAATGGCTTTTAAGATATCTCTTGGCGGTTCGTACACTTCGTTATAGCGACCAAGGTAGCATGAATCATGATACGTAATGGTCTGTTGTACTTCGTGAGTAGGCTTCAAACGCCCATCACGAACGAGTTCAGCAAGGATCTCTGTGTGGTGATAAACCTCACCCTCAAATCCAAAGTCCGGATACTCATTCTTAAATACGTTATAAGCATGAGGATCGATCGTAATAATTTTCTTCACGCCAGCTTTCTCGAACTCTTGAATATTCTTCTCGGCAAGCTCTTGGAATAGAAATTCGTTTCCTAAGCGGCGGGCTGTGTCCCCAGAATTACGTTCTTTGTTTCCGAGAATTGCATACTTCACACCCGCTTCATTTAATAGCTTGGCAAATGACATCGCAATCTTCTGGCTACGGTTGTCATAGGCACCCATGGAGCTGACCCAGAATAAGTACTCGAATTCTTCTCCAGCTTTATTCATATCTTTCACAGTTGGTATGTGAACGCTTTCATCTTCTTGTTTCCAATTCTCTCTTTCTTTCTTTGATAGACCCCATGGATTCCCTTGACGTTCAATGTTCATCATTGCACGCTGAGCATCTTGATCCATTTTCCCTTCTGTTAATACGAGGTAGCGGCGTAGGTCAATGATTTTGTCCACGTGTTCGTTCATAACAGGACACTGGTCTTCACAATTCCGACACGTTGTACATGCCCATAGCTCTTCTTCTGTAATGACATCCCCAATTAGGCTCTTTTCTAGTGGGTCTGCGATCGCTGCAGCTGTTTCTTGTTGCCCTTTGGATTGGGCCATCTTTGCAAGCTGATTTCCATTTGTATTTGAGAACGCATAAGTTGGCACCCAAGGCTGTTGCCCTGTGACAACTGCACCCTTCTCCGTTAAATGGTCCCGCAATTTAATAATCAAGTCCATCGGAGAAAGCATTTTCCCTGTACCTGTTGCAGGACAAACGTTTGTACAACGCCCGCACTCTACGCAGGAATATAAGTCAATCATTTGCAATTGAGTCAAGTCTTCAATCTTACCAGCACCAAAGGATACTTCCTCTTCTTCTTCACCCTCCACGTCGAAATCAAGCTTAGATAGCTTTCCTGGTGGAACGTCTCGGCTAAGATACACATTGATTGGTGCCGCAATCAAGTGAGCGTGCTTCGATTGTGGTACATACACAAGGAATGTTAGTAAGATTAACAAGTGAATCCACCATGATACGAAGAAGATAGCAATGGCAGCCGTTTCTCCAATCCAACTAAATAAGAAGGCAATGGAACTTGCAACTGGCTCTGTCCACGTTCCTTCCTCGCCGTGCCAGATGAGGCCCATTCCATTTCCGACCAACACAGAAACCATTAGTGTGCCGATGAAGATAAGAACAAGACCAGCTTTAAACCCTCGCTTCAATCGGACAAGCTTCTCCATGTAACGACGATAAAACGCCCAGAACACAGCGACTAAGATCATTAAAGTGACAAGTTCCTGGAAGAATGTAAACCCAGGATACAATGGCCCAAGTGGCAAGTGATTCCCTGGTGAGAGTCCTTTCACGATAAAGTCGATTGCGCCAAATTGAACAAGAATAAATCCGTAGAACATCATGACATGTATAGCCCCAGATTTCTTGTCCTTTAACAATTTCTTCTGACCAAATACATAAATCCAAATGTTCTTTAGTCGTTTCTTCACCTGTTGGTCATATTCAACTTTACGACCGAGTTGAATATAGGCAATGCGTGTTCGAACGACTCGAACAAATAAATACAATCCGTAGACGGTTATGCCGATAAATAAAATCCAGTTTGCTAACAACCATCCATTCATTGCTTTCCCCCCTCTTGCTCGATGTCCATCACCCTTAAGGATGATTTGATAATTTTCTGACTACTATACTGTTATCTTAAATTATGAATGAACATTCAGTCAACTCATTTTCCTAGTATTTTTACGTTCAATCTGCTTACATTTAGGGAAAGCTATGTACGATAGTGATTTAGCTCGAAAGGGGCATGCTAACTTATATGTGGATTCTTTTTTGGATTATTCTCATTATACTACTGATCCTTTTTCTCGGATGGCTTGATTTCACGCTAGGACGTAAATCGCATCATAGAAACCTTCGTTTCTATGACTTTAAGAAGACTAAAGGAGATTATAACTTTTACTCCAATGGAAGCACCCTATTTGATGACATGTTTGAAGACATTAGGTGTGCAAGAGAATCGGTTGAGGTTCTGTTCTTTATTGTGAAGACAGACGATTTGAGTATGCATTTCTTAGATTTGCTTCAAAGTAAGGCAAAGGATGGTGTTGAGGTCAAGCTTGTTCTAGACCGTTTCGGGAGCTTTCGTATTACACCACGAAAGATTCGTGAAATGAGAGAGGCTGGCATTCAATTTGCTTTCTGTGAGAAACCATCATTTCCGTACTTCTTCTATAAGATGAATCGGAGGAATCATCGTAAAATTACGGTCGTTGATAATGAAATTGCTTATGTTGGGGGATACAACGTTGGCAAGGAGTATATAGGGAAAGATGCCATTATGGGAGACTGGCGAGACTATCACCTCCGCTTAAAAGGCGAAGTCGTCCAGGAGCTTCGTCACGTCTTCTATGACGATTGGTATTTAGCTACTGGCGAGGAACCACCTTCTTCATTCCCTGCCACGAGCACAGCTGGTCAGTATGAAGTAGAGGTATGCGCAACGGATGGTGGACAGCTTGAGGATATCTTCCTTTCATTGATTGATCAAGCGGAGGAAGAACTTCTAATTGGTACTCCATATTTCATACCAAGCCAAAGGTTGTTCGAAGGGGTGTTGAACGCCATCCAGCGTGGAGTGGATGTGAAAGTGATTCTCCCGTTGAAAGCTGACCATGCGTTCGTGAAAGAGGCCGGACTCCCTTACTTGACCCGCGTTGTGAAAGAAGGCGGAGAGGTACACTTCTTTGACGCCGGATTTTACCACGCCAAAGTGATTATGGTAGACGGACGTCTTTGCGATATCGGCACTGCGAACTTCGACCGACGCAGTCTATTCTTGAATAAAGAAGTCAATACACTCATCTATGACGAACCTTTTATCCGAGATTTACGCGAAACATTTTTAGAAGACTTTGAATCCGGTCGCCCACTAACAGAGGAATGGATTCGAAATCGACCATTCATCACGAAAGTAAACAGTGGAATAGGATACTTGTTACGGCCGTTTTATTAAGAAAGGAGCATTCGCTAATGCGTATTCGCTTCGGTTATGTCTCCCACTGCCTTACGCTATGGGAAGCGAAACCAGCACGAACACTCACCTTTAAGCGTTATAGTCAAATGGATCAGATGGAGCGTTATGATAAATTGCTGCAAGTGACGAGAGAGAATTTGTACCAAACGAAGCGGGTACTCCAGTTTAATCTTGCGGCTGAAATTCCACTCTATCGATTCTCCTCCTCCATCGTTCCACTCGCTACACATCCAGAGGTAGACTGGGATTTTGTCACGCCTTTTCAGGAAGAGTGGCGAGAGCTAGGAAAACTGGCTAAAGAAGGGGGATTGCGTACGAGCTTTCATCCTAACCAATTCACACTCTTCACGAGTACGAAGCCTCACATCACTGAAAATGCAGTGAGGGATATGAATTATCACTACCGTATGCTCGAAGCAATGGGACTTGAAGAAGAAGGCTTTATTAACCTTCACGTTGGTGGAGCTTATGGGGATAAAGAGGCTTCTCTCGACCGTTTTCATGAACAAATCTATCAAATGCCCGAGGCAGTTCGGTCACGAATGACAGTGGAGAACGACGATAAGACGTTTACAACAGAAGAAACGCTTCGCGCTGCTGAGCGGGACCAACTTCCACTCATGTTCGACTACCATCACCACATGGCCAACCAAGGTGAAGAAACGTACGAAGAATACTTGCCCCGGGTGTTCAAGACTTGGTCACACACAGGGTACCCACCTAAAGTGCACGTATCTTCTCCGAAATCTCCTGACAAGTATCGGAGTCATGCAGAGTATGTAGACATGGAGTTCGCCCTCCCCTTCCTGAAAGCGTGCAAAGAAGAAACCGATATCTTGGACGTGATGATTGAGGCGAAAGGGAAAGACCGAGCTCTGTTGACACTCGTAGAAGAACTCTCATCCATACGAGGGGTACAGCGTCGCTCAGGAGGAGAAATAGAATTATAAAGAAACCCCTTGCTCAAACGTTTGAGCAAGGGGTTTTCAATTTGTTACATACGTTCTGGTGCTGATACACCGATTAGTTTCAATCCATTCTCAAGCGTCTGACGGACGGACTCAACAAGTGCCATACGAGCCTGAGTGCGTTCTACATACTCAGCATCCAGCACTTTCTCAGCGTTGTAGAAACTGTGCAACTTAGAAGCAAGATCAAATACGTACTGGGTAACACGGTGAGGGGTGCGTTTCTCTGCACTATCGGCTACAACCTGTGGGAAGTCACCAAGGTGCTTGAGAAGCTCAATTTCTTTCTCAGAGGAAAGATAAGACCCATCAATATCTGTCGTAAATTCAAAGCCTTTCTCTTTCGCTCCTCTCAGCATGCTGCAAATACGAGCGTGTGCATACTGCACATAGTAGACAGGATTATCATTCGACTCGGACGTCGCAAGGTCCATATCGAAATCAAGGTGTGAATCACTTGAACGCATGACGAAGAAATAACGCATAGCATCAACGCCCACTTCTTCCATAAGCTCACGAAGTGTCACAGCTTTCCCTGTTCGTTTACTCATCTTCACTTTTTCACCGTTCTGGTAGAGACTCACCATTTGGATAATCTCAGCTTCGAGTGTATCTACATTGTATCCAAGAGACTGAATCGCTGCTTTCATACGAGGAACGTAACCGTGGTGGTCGGCTCCAAGTACATCAATCAACGTGTCATGTCCACGCTCAAGTTTATTTAAGTGGTAAGCAATATCTGGTGTTAGATACGTGTAGCTACCATCTTGTTTAATTAATACACGGTCCTTATCGTCACCAAAGTCGGTTGAGCGAAGCCAAGTTGCTCCATCTGCTTCAAACACATACCCTTTCTCTCTTAACGTCTCAAGAGCATGTTCAATGCTACCTTCTTTATATAAAGAAGATTCTGAGAACCAACGATCGAAGTGCACGCGGTATTGACCCAAGTCTTCTTCAATCTTCTTCAACTCATACTTCAATCCATAATCACGGAAGAAGGCAAGACGTTCTTCAGAAGGCTTCTCTTTCCACTCAGAGCCATATTGTTCTGCAAGCTTCTTGCCAATTTCAATAAGGTCTTTACCGTGATAACCGTCCTCAGGCATTGGGAAATCTTCCCCAAGGGCCTGCATATAACGCGCTTCTACTGAATACATTAGGTTGTTAATCTGATTCCCAGCGTCATTAATGTAGTATTCACGAGCAACATTGTAGCCAGCCTTTTGCATAATATTGCTGATTGCATCTCCAACAGAGGCACCACGGGCGTGTCCAAGGTGCAAGTCACCAGTAGGGTTCGCAGATACGAATTCGATCAGTACACTATGCCCCTTACCATTATCGCTTTCACCGTACGCATCTTTCGCCTGAAGGATTGTAGGTACAAGGTCTGTTAAATACTGATTGTTCATCTTAAAGTTGATAAATCCAGGGCCTGCAATTTCAATTGACTCTATAGAAGCCTTTGTCGTATCGAAATGAGCAACTAGATCCTCTGCAATGGCACGAGGGGCTTTCTTCGCAATACGCGCCAGTTGCATAGCCATATTTGTAGCATAATCACCGTGCGTTTTATCTTTTGGCTGCTCAAGGACAACCTCTGGGATTTCGTCTTCTTTAGCAAGCTCAGCCTTCACTACAGCTTGAATAATTTCCTGCTTCAGCTTCTGTTCGGTTTGTTCAACAATGTTCATGAACGTTTGTCCTCCTTATACTGTAAGAAGAGCTGGTGAGGCTGTTTCTCTTGACCGTTGACACTGAGGTCATACTTTATTTCAAGCGTGCCGTCCGTCTCCTCTTCGTTCGTGAAATGGGTAAGGTCATTTGTATCTGCTTCAAGATGAAATTTACCGTACGGATGATGATAAATGTTCTCTGTACGCTTTCCTTCTCGGAAAGTTTGAGTCATTTGTATCGGACCCGTACGACGAATTATCGTCTTATGTTGTTGAATCGTTACAAGTGTATCGACAACGCCTTCTTCATTCGTCTCTTGAAAGCGAAGAATATGAGCATCGCCCTTCTTTACGTAATCGCCAGGTTCTTCGACGATTATACGTTCCTGGTTATCTTTCTCACCTATGAGCGTCTCTAGGCGTACTTGTACAGGTTTGCGTTCATCTGCCATGACGAGATCACCTCTTACTATGATAAATACGAATCATTACGTTCCTCTTAACTTATCCATTATAAGAATTTACGAGGAAAAACTCAATAGATGGAATAAAGAGTAGGAAATAACGCCTTGAATACGTAGTGAATAAAAAAAGAAACGTCCTTCAAATTGGACGTTACAGTGGACCTCACTCTATTGTAGTTTCTTTAGTTCCTGCACAGGGAGCTGCGCAAAATAATAATGACCCCATTCATTCTTGAAGCGATGGTAAGATTCCCACAATAGCTTTTGGTCTTTCAGAGCCTTACCAAGGTAATATTGTTGAAACGGAGTCGGGCTCTCGATTGGCAGGAGAATCTCTAGTGCTTCCTCAATGTTTCCTTTAGCGATATGAAGATGCGCTTGTTCAATTTCATCTGTCGTCTCAATCCCATCCGCTTGCCCATGGTAGGCTGCGATAAACGGAATATCGTTGTTGCATAGTACAGAAAGACGAGTGTGATAACGGTGCTGCTCTGCCATTTTCTTGGCTTCATGAATGTGATACATAGCTTGCTCGTAAGATTCTAGCAGATAAGACAAGGCTAAGTTCTCGTGGGTCTGCACTTTCTTGTAAGAGCTTTGGGAATGATTCAACGTCCAATAACCGTGCTTACGCGCCAGTACGAGCTCGTTCCGACGCCAATGATAATGAAACATGAAGTCATTCATCTTCATCTCAATGAAGGAAAGAAGCATAGGGTCTTCAATGTCATCACGCTGTTTCGATAAACGGCTATAATAGTTACCCATTACCCCGTATCTTCTCATGTCTCCGTAGGAAGCCCCTACAAAGTATGTGACGACAAACGTCAATTCTTTACTCATTAGACGAATGCCATTCAATCCGTCAAGAAAAGCGTGAGATCCCACTCTGCCGAGCATTCGGTCTAAAATGAGCTCATAGAGTCTTCCCCACTGCTGGTTCTCCTCATTGTCACTTTCCTTGTTCCGTCGAATAAGGACTGTTAATTCATTGAAATAGGCATTCATATATAAATATTCTAACCCTAATCGCATGTTCCAGTCGTTCTCCGTCAGC
The DNA here is from genome assembly GCF_000425205.1 of Pontibacillus halophilus JSM 076056 = DSM 19796. GTDB lineage: Bacteria > Bacillota > Bacilli > Bacillales > BH030062 > Pontibacillus_A > Pontibacillus_A halophilus. The sequence continues at coordinate 252,387 of NZ_AULI01000001.1, forward strand.
AAACAGTACTCTTTCAACAATCCCATCGTTTCTTCTGTATTATAAGTCATCGATAGTTTTAACTGAATGAGGTGAAGCGGTAGCTCTTCGTCCTTCCCTCTTGATGTAAATTCATTTAACACAGAACCAGATGGATGGGTTCGATTATACAGTCCAGTGTAGTCATAGGTGGCTTTTTGTCTCTTTGATTTTTCCCTCATCTCAATCCATCCTAAATTGTGTATTTTAAAGTCGTATAAACAACATGCCACACCATACATTATTTTACAAGGATTATCTATAACTTTCGAACAGATACAAAAAGAGCCCCCTTATGTACTAAGGAAGCTCTTCACTCATTTATTAAGATTTTATCCACCCAAGTAGAATTTCACGAATAAATTTACTAGCAGCAATTTGAGTTTGTTCCGTTGGGTCGTAAGCTGGAGCAACCTCGACTAGATCCGCTCCCACGACATTCACTTCTGAAGCAGCAATGGCATGGATTGCTTCAAGCAGTTCTTTAGAAGAAATACCTCCAGCCTCAGCCGTACCAGTACCCGGTGCAAAAGCTGGGTCTAATACGTCGATGTCAATTGTGACATAGACGTTACGCCCAGCTAGCGTTGGAAGAATTTCTTTCAAAGGCTCGACGACTTCAAATTTGGACATATGCATGCCGCTTTCCTCTGCGTACTGAAACTCTTCTCTCATTCCTGACCGTATACCAAAGGAGTAGACGTTCTTAGGTCCAATTCGTTCGCAAATCTTACGGATTGGTGTGGAGTGAGATAGCGCTTCCCCTTCATATTCCACTCGCAAATCAGCATGTGCATCAATATGAATTACCGCTAAATCATCATACTTCTCATGAACAGCTTGAATGACTGGCCAAGTCACAAGGTGTTCTCCCCCCATACCTAGAGGGAATTTCCCTTGCTCAAGTATCTTCTCGACGTAATCACGTATGAGATTCAAGCTTCTTTCTGGGTTTCCAAAAGGCAAAGGGATATCTCCGGCATCAAAGTAATTGACCTCTTCTAAATGACGGTCGAGATAGGGACTATATTCTTCAAGTCCAAGTGAAGCTTCTCTGATACGGTTTGGACCGAATCGAGACCCTGGGCGAAAGCTTACGGTCCAATCCATTGGCATGCCGTATAGGATAACGTCCGCCTCCTCATGAGAAGGGCGACTCATAATAAATACTTTTCCTGAGTAACTTTCATCGAATCGCATGGCAGCGCCCCCTTACTCCGTTAGATCCTTCACAAATTTCGGCAATGCAAAGGAAGCCTTGTGGAGTTCTTTCGTGTAGTACTTTGTGTCAATCTCATGGAAACGCTGGTCACTCACTTCAAGCGGGTCATGCTTCTTACTTCCAATCGTAAATGTCCATAACCCACTCGGATAGGTTGGGATATTTGCTGTATACAAGCGGGTAATTGGGAAGATTTCTTTCACATCACCCATCACTTGCTTAATTAAATCAGCTTTAAACCAAGGATTATCGGTTTGAGCTACGAAGATGCCATCCTCTTTCAATGCTTTAGCTATTCCTGCATAAAAGCCTTTCGTAAACAGATTTACAGCTGGTCCTACGGGCTCAGTGGAATCGACCATAATAACGTCATATTCTTGTTCGCTTTCGGCAATATGCATAAACCCATCACCAATTTCTACAGAGACGCGCTCATCCTCTAAATCTCCTGCGATTGTCGGTAGATATTTCTTAGAGTATTCCACTACTTTCCCATCAATTTCAGCCAATACGGCTTTTTCAACGCTCGGGTGTTTCAGAACTTCTCGAATGACTCCTCCGTCTCCACCTCCGACAACAAGTACATGTTTAGGATTCGGATGAGTAAACAATGGGATATGTGCCACCATTTCATGATAGACGAATTCGTCACGTTCCGTTGTCATTACCATTCCATCTAGCGTCAACATGTTGCCCCATTCTTCTGTCTCAATCATGTCCAATTTCTGAAATTCCGTTTGTTCCGTATGATGAGTACGTTTTACTTTCGCTGTAATCCCGAATGAATCCGTTTGTTTTTCTGTATACCAAAGCTCCATCTAGGCAAGCCCCTCTCTTATGTAAATCATTGCTACTGTTTATCATAACACGCTTCTATTTTCTTCAAACAATCAAATTATAGAGAAAACTCGTGAAAAAGCAAGTACATTTCCCGCCATGATGGGACTCCACACGTTTAAAAAGGGTGGATCACCCCCATACTGTAAGCAACGAAGAACGGATATGGGGTGAGTTGTGTGAAGAAACGAGTACGTAAACGGTTGATGATAGGCAGTATCGGCATTGCAGGCAGCGTGCTCCTTTCCACGCTCCTTGTGCTCCTCTACTGCTACGTTAAAGGAGCTCCTCCACTTGCCATCGATCAGAACACGCATGTATATAGCGTGGCAGAAGAGGTCATTGGGGTTGAACGCGGAAGTGAAAATCGCTATTGGGTGGAATTAGAGGAAATCTCGCCACACGTTATAGAAAGCACATTAACGACTGAGGACAAACGCTTCTATGACCACCTAGGCTTTGACATGAAGCGTATGGCTTCTGCAGCCATGAAAGACTTGAAACACATGGCGATGGTAGAAGGCGCGAGCACCATCACCCAACAATACGCCCGAAATCTCTATCTTTCTCACGAGAAAACGTGGACACGAAAATGGAATGAAGCCCTTTATGCCTTACGCCTCGAGATGTTCTACGACAAAGATACGATACTCGAAGGCTATTTAAATACCATCTATTACGGACATGGAATGTATGGAATCGAAGCAGCCAGTCGGTATTATTTCGACAAGCATGCAAGTGAACTTTCATTGGCAGAGGCAGCCACTTTAGCCGCAGTTCCTAAAGGTCCAACTTACTATTCACCTTACACACAATACGAAAATGCGAAACAACGCCAAGAACTCATCCTGTCGAACATGAAGAAACAAGGGGTGATCTCAGAGCAAGCGTATACGCTTGCAATCGCTGAGCCACTTGAATTAACAGAACATAACGAAGAACGAGCGAAACGGATGGCGCCATACTTCCAAGATACAGTACTCGTTGAAGCCGCTCGTCATTTAGATACCGACTTAGAATCGATTCGTTCTGGAGGCTACCATATCTATACCACTCTAGATGTCTCGAAACAAGAAGAACTGGAGCAAGCTGTGAACGAACATATGCCCCCAAGTTCCCTAGAAGTAGGCGCGATGAGTATGCACCCCGATACAGGAGCAGTCGTAGCCATGGTAGGTGGAACAGATTATGAACGAAGTCAGTACAACCGAGCGGTCTCATCGAAACGTATGGCCGGTTCGACGTTTAAACCGTTTCTTTACTACGCAGCACTTGAACATGGATACACTCCATCCACCACGTTAATGAGTGAACAAACGACGTTTGAATTGAAAGATGGGACAGCCTATGCACCTTCCAACTTTCACGGATATTACGCAGATGCTCCCATAACCTTAGCCCAAGCCATTGCGCTATCCGATAATATTTACGCGGTTAAGACGAACTTATTTATGGGAACAGAGGAACTGGTTGATGTTGCACGACAATTTGGTATTAAGAGTAAACTGCCTTCCGTCCCATCGTTAGCGCTTGGTACGGCTTCTGTGTCGGTGTCAGAAATGACCGAAGGCTACAGTTTAATTGCCAATAATGGAAAGGAATCCCCCGCTCACACAATTGTTAGAATTACAGACCGACACAACCACGTCGTCTATGAACGCACAGAAGACGAACCTAAACAAAAGCTTGATGAAAGTAAAGCGTTCGTGCTTGCTCATCTAATGACCGGGATGTTTGACGAGTCCTTAAATGACTATATGCGTGTAACAGGGGCTTCTGTCTCCCCTAAGTTAACTCGCCCCTACGCTGGTAAATCTGGCACGACGGAAACAGATAGTTGGATGATTGGCTTTACACCTTCACTTGTTACAGGAATATGGACAGGCTATGACGACAACAAGGAATTAACGCTTGGTGACCAAACCGTCTCCAAGCAAATCTGGACCTCCTACATGGAAGATGCTCATAAGAAGGAAACCATTGAGACCTTTAACCCTACTGGGGATGTGGTTGGTGTGTATGTCGATCCGGATACAGGCAAGCTTGCCACTCCGTATTGTGTATCACCTAGACTCACTTACTTCGAATCAGGAACGGAGCCAACCGAATATTGCCACGACCATATGCCAAGTGAGGAAGAACTTCCAGAACAATCTCCATCCCAACCTACCCCTGAGAAGAAAGGGGTAAGAAAATGGTTTGATTGGTTGTTTTAGAAAGACCACTAGCTCTTACACCATTTAATGCTGCCCTAACTAGCATCACGTTTCACCAATACAAAAAAAGAAAGAGGTCGGCACCCCTGCCGACCTCTTTCTGTGTCCTAGTAAACGTGTGTAACCCACGTGGTTTAATTTTACAAATTAACACTCAAAACCTCAAGTCGTACCCCATCTGTTCACAAATCAGACACATTTACGCGGTCTCAAGGGCGTCCTTCAACTCCGAGCTCGAATTCTCCCAAAGTTCTGGCTTAAATTCGATTAGAAAGTCACGTAATAACCCTTTCGAATAGTCATCCATATGTTCAACAATCACTTTACCTTTCATGGATTTATCCATGTTATTTACGTGCTCTGGCATTGATTTGTAGCCGCGTTTAATTTCTCGGTCGACACGAATCTCACATGCGCCTACGCCGTAGTAACCTGCGCCCGCTCCCTGGTTCTCAACTGTGACCCAGACAATCCAGTATAACTTTCCGTTAGGTACCTGGTCACGGTCCTTCAACCACTTAGTTCGCTTCTCTACCGCACTTCTAGCGTGCATGGCCCCCATGTCGATAAACGCTTTCCCCTCATTCGGGTCAACGATAACAGGAGTAATATTTTCTAGACTAACCGAGCCAACGCCATAACCGCCATGACCATCTGTAGAATCATCTTTCATGATCGTGAACTGTTGCGTTTTCTTCTTATTCTCGTTGTCATTGTTTGAATTAAACTGGTCAAATGACTTCATATGTACTCCTCCTCTAGATCTTAGTCCTATGTTTCCTTATTCTAACACAGGCCTAACTCGCGACACCAAGTTCCCGCAACAAAAAAAATCTCTCTAGAACGCATCTAGAGAGATCATCTTAATGGCTTGTCTTTTCTTTCATATCATCAATGAATTGCCAAGCCTCATCGATTTCTTCAGTTGTATAGTTGAGCTTTCCTTTCACTTGGTGAATCTTGTCGTTCACTTCTTCCTTCGTCAAATGATCGAAGTACACCATTGTGGAAACAAGCTCTAGAAAACGTGAACTGCGGCCATTCATCGCCTCAATTAACGCGTCCATCGGAGGCATAGATAAGTCATCATAATGACCTAGAAATTCTTTCCCATCAGGCGTAAGGGTATAACGATATTGGTGGTACCCGCTTTTCTTTTCTTTCATTTCCTCTAGAAAGCCAAGATTGCATAGCTCTTCTACACGTAGCGTCAACTCTTCTGAATAAGGCCCGTAGAAATGAAACTGATAGCGTTCCTCAAATGGCAACCCGCATTTCTTCATTATATAAATCATTTTCTGAAGCTTCTTACGACCAACGACTTCCTCACACTGAGAGAAAAATTGAACTAATTTGGCGTGATCTCTCAACAAATCCGTTCATCTCCTATTCGTACAGTATTTCCAAAATCCGCTTCTTCGTCTTACTTCGATTGGACAATCCTTCAATGAGGTCCTTAGGAAAATACAATTTATGGTCTGTCCGTTTCTTTCCTGAAATGGCTTCAACAATTTCAGATTGTCTCGACAATTCCTTTAACTCCCCATTTGGAAGCAACAGGTGAATCGGTAACCGTTCGCCCTCTTCTCCTGGTCGATAGAAGTCATAAGGTAAGTCCGAAGACGAATCAACCACTAGGTAGTAATCTGGGTCAATTCCTGCCTTTTGGAACAACTTATGCAGTTCCATCCATTCACTCATTTGTAAATTCGGGTTAAATTCTACATATTTAAATAAATGGCGATTGATGAATCGCTCACACAAGTCGCTAAGAATCCGGTCTTCTTCCTCTTTCCAAGTTTGAAAGTAGAAGAGTGTAACAGACTCATCAAGCTTCAAGTAATCCTGTAAGTCTACATTCCCTTCAAAGAACGAAACAAAATGGTTTGGAGGAAACTTAAAGACATAACCTGATTCGTACAAGTCCTTCGCACGGTGTAGAATTTTCGTCAGAATGACTTCCGCACTTCTTGTAACTGGGTGGAAGTAAACTTGCCAATACATTTGGTAACGACTCATGATGTAATCTTCAACAGCATGCATCCCACTTTCTTTCACAGCCACTTGGTCTTCCATTGGACGCATCACACGAAGTATACGTTCCATATCAAAGTGACCATAGCTCACTCCAGTAAAGTAGGCGTCTCGCTGTAAGTAGTCCATACGGTCTGCATCAATCTGTGATGAAATTAGGCTAACCACAAGCTTATCCTCGTACGTTTTGTTAATGACATCAGCCACTTTCTGAGGGAAGTCATCATCTACTCGACGCAAGATGTGATTCACATTCGTGTCTCCGAGTATAATGGCACGTGTATAATCTTCGTGGTCTAATTTGAACACTTTCTCAAACGAATGCGAGAAAGGTCCGTGTCCGAGGTCATGTAGCAAAGCAGCAGTTAAGCATAAGATCCGTTGCTCTTTATTCCAGTTCGGTCGATCTTTAAAGTTGTCCAAGATGCGACGAACGATTTCATACACACCCAAGGAATGATTGAAACGGCTATGCTCTGCTCCGTGGAAAGTTAAATAAGAGGTACCGAGCTGTCTAACACGGCGTAAACGTTGAAATTCAGGGGTTCCAACCAAATCCCAGATGATACGATCTCGTACATGTACATAACGATGGACGGGGTCTTTAAACACTTTTTCTTCGTTTAATTGCTCATTTTCGTACGACATAATTCTACCCTTCCCATTTTGTTACAGGTAATTTGTTCCATTATATCCGATTTAACTCCTAAAAGGAATGCTTGTTAAACGTCATGCTTCTAATTGTAAAAGAGTTTGTCGAAGAATGAAACTCCTTGATACTCTTTATAACGTTGGTCGTACCCATTAGCAAGTTAAACAGCTCTCAATTTTTACAACTTATGTATTGTACAAAATTTCTGCCCGAAGATGCAACCGTGAATCATCTGCTATAATAGACAGATGAATTGCTAGATAAAGGAGAAGCACGACGATGAAATCAACAAACGAAATCCTTAAGCCCACTCAATTTCGCTTTATTAACCAATCTGAATACGGTCCGCAATTTTCTGCTATGCAATCGTTCGCAACGGATGATGCGCTTGCCATTTCTGTAGGAGAGCATAAATCGCCCCCTACTGCGCGACTATGGGTTCATCATAACACCATTGTTATGGGAATTGCGGATGCGAAACTTCCTTATTTCAATGAAGGAGTTGCGCACTTAAACGACCAAGGTTATCGAGTCGTTGTCCGGAATTCAGGTGGTTTGGCCGTCGTACTTGATGAAGGGGTTATGAACATATCGCTCATTTTCCCTGACGCGAAATCATTAGACATTCACGACGGGTATGAAGCCATGGTTGAATTTACGAAACAACTATTCAAAGAAGAAGGCAAAGAGATTGAAGCCTATGAGATTACAGGTTCTTATTGCCCTGGAACCTATGACTTAAGCATTGATGGAAAGAAATTCGCTGGAATCTCCCAACGCCGAGTTAAGAACGGAACAGCCGTCCAAATTTACCTATGTGTAAACGGAAGCGGCTCAGAACGAGCGAAACTTATTCGAGACTTCTACGAAATCGGATTAAAGGGAGAAGAAACACGCTTCACCTATCCAACGATTAAACCAAATACAATGGCTTCTCTTTCCGAACTATTCGGAAAGGAACTTCACATGGAAGATGTAAGAAACAGAATCCTATACTTATTGCATGGTTTATCAGGATCTGTCATGAATGATCCTCTTTCAGATGAAGAAATGGCTTCATTCGATGTAAGATACGACCAAATGGTAGCAAGAAATAAAAAAGCACTGGAATCCGAGTAACGGAAACCAGTGCTTTTTCTTGCTTTAGTTAATCTCTGCCGTCCTTATAAAGACTGAGCTGCAGTAATGATGGAAAGCTTGTATACATCGTCTGCACTACAACCACGAGAAAGGTCGTTTACAGGCGCATTTAGTCCTTGAAGAACTGGACCAACTGCATCAAAGTTTCCTAAGCGTTGAGCAATCTTGTATCCGATGTTTCCAGCCTCTAGACTTGGGAATACGAACACATTCGCATCACCTTTAATTTCAGAATCTGGAGCTTTCTTCTCAGCAACAGATGGGACAAAGGCTGCATCAAATTGGAATTCTCCATCAAGTGTTAACTCAGGGTTTTGCTCTTTCGCAATTTGTACAGCGTCTGCTACTTTTTCCGTTTCAGGAGACTTGGCAGAACCTTTTGTAGAGAAGCTCAACATCGCTACGCGAGGATCTACGCCAAATAGCTCTGCTGTTTTCGCACTTTCTTGTGCAATCTCTGCAAGGTCTTGGCTGTCTGGATTCATGTTGATGGCACAGTCTGCAAATACATATTTCTCTTCATCACGAACCATAATGAAGACGCCAGACGTTTTCTTCACACCAGGCTTCGTTTTAATAATTTGAAGCGCTGGACGTACCGTATCTGCTGTGGAATGTGCAGCACCACTTACAAGGCCGTCCGCTTTGCCCATGTAGACAAGCATCGTGCCGAAGTAGTTTCCATCCTTAAGGACCTCACGTGCTTGTTCTTCTGTAGCCTTCCCTTTACGGCGTTCAACGAAGCTTGCAACCATTGCATCAAATTCTTCATACGTATCAGGGTCAAGGATGTGAACGCCCTCGACAGATACACCGATTTCAGCGGCTTTCTGTGTTACTTTCTCTTCATTCCCGACTAGTACAGGTTGTACATGGTCTTCTTGGGCTAGCTTACTAGCCGCCTCTAGAATTCGTTCGTCTGTACCTTCTGGAAGTACGATTTTCTTGTTAGAACCGGATAACTTGCCTTTAAGTGTCGTAAACAAATCGCTCATACATGTATCCCTCCAAGTAATATCTGTATTATATGATATCGCTTTTTGTGTTCAAACGAAAGAAGAAGACCCTCTCTTAATAAAATTTTTATTTATTCCGTGTGATCATTCACGGGATGTTCACGCCCCTTAATGTTAAGGGTTTCCTAATGAAAACCGAGTTATGTTATAGTGGGATTAAATGTTCGATTGAAGAGTTAAATCCGATGAAAAGGAGCGAGACGAATGCCTGAAGCAGTAACAACACTTGATGGCTGGTATTGCCTACACGATTTGCGTAAGATAGATTGGACCGCTTGGAAGAAGGCGAGCAGCGACGAAAGAGAAACCGCATTAGCGGAATTAAATCAACTGCTCGACAAGTGGAATCTAACTGAACAAAACAAAGAAGGCAGCCATGCTTTATATACAATTGTTGGCCAAAAAGCCGATTTAATCATGATGATTCTTCGCCCTACTATGGATGAACTAAATGAAGTGGAGACTGAGCTGAACAAAACGAAGTTCGCTGAATTCACAGTTCCCGCTTACTCCTACGTATCTGTTGTAGAATTATCAAGCTACCTGGCCAAAGGCAAAGACCCGGATACAGACCCTGAATTGCAGGCACGCTTAAAGCCTACTCTACCGAAATGGGACTATATCTGCTTCTATCCGATGGACAAGCGCCGCCAAGGTAACGACAACTGGTACACGCTCCCAATGGAAGAGCGCGGAAAGCTGATGTATTCTCACGGCATGATTGGACGTAAGTATGCAGGTAAAGTTCGCCAAATCATCACAGGCTCCGTAGGCTTTGATGATTGGGAATGGGGCGTTACGCTATTCGCTCATGATGTACTTCAGTTCAAGAAACTTGTTTACGAAATGCGCTTCGACGAAGTGAGTGCTCGTTATGGCGAGTTCGGCTCTTTCTATGTAGGAAATCTACTGAAGCAAGAAGAATTACCAAAGTTCTTGCACGTAAACGAATAAACCTTTACGATAGATAACTAAGCATATAGACAATATTCGACCCTAAGCCTCCCTTTGCAACTTGCAAAGGGAGGCTTTTTTTTATATCTACAGAGGCCGTTACAACTAAGCATATCTCACTCGTTCAATACATAAGTATGTGACAGGGGTTGTTTGGAACTTATCTATCTTCTCTTACGTGGAACTAAGAAAGACATAAGCTCATACGTTAGGTGTAGATGCCTACAGATGGGGTGGTAAAGATGGCTGTTGTTCCGTATAACCAATCTGATTTGAAGTTGTTGGCACGATTAATGCGAGCGGAGGCTGAGGGTGACGGGAAGCTAGGCATGTTGATGGTAGGAAATACCGGAGTAAACCGTGTCCGAGTGAACTGTCTAGACTTTAAGGATATCGACCGGCTAGACAAAATGGTGTATCAAAGTCCAGGAGGGTTTGAAGCTACACAGAAGGGTTATTTCTATCAGCGTGCACGGGAGAAAGATAAGAAATTGGCGAAAAAGGTGATTGATGGCATGCGTTACGACCCTGCAACAAATTCGCTGTGGTTCTTCAGACCTGAAGGGAGCTGTCCCGCCCAGTGGTTCGGCCAGTATAACATCGGCCGTTACAAGTCACACTGCTTCTTCAATCCATTACAGTCCGAATGTCCGAAAGCATATTAATGAGGGGAGTGCTGTTTGACATGAGTCAACAGAATCAAAATAACTCATATGGCTATCCATACTATGCACAGAATGTGTATCGGAATGGTAGCCAACAACCCATGATGTATCCTTACTCACAAGGTCAACAAGGGGGGCAGGGTCAGATGCAGCCTCAAGGGCAAGGCCAACTTCAGGTTCCCATGTTCCCATCTCAACAAAATCCAGGATTCACCAATAACGTCCAGGGGATGTTGCCAGAGGAAGAGTCCTATATTGAAAACATATTGCGGTTAAATAAAGGGAAAACAGCAACAGTTTACATGACGTTTGAGAATAATGATGAATGGAACGCGAAAGTCTTTAAAGGGCGTATTGAGGCAGCTGGCCGCGACCACATTATTTTGAGCGATCAAGAAACAGGCACTCGTTATTTGTTGTTAATGGTGTACTTAGACTATATTACGTTTGATGAAGAATTAAACTATGCGTATCCATACGGTGGCAACACCTCGAACATGGTCAAATACAATCCTCGCTAGGCAACGACATAGAAAAAACCTTGCTGCCTATAGGCTTCAGCAAGGTTTTTCTTTGTTCGGAAAGGAGACTAGCCATGAAGCGCCATCCAGCCGTTAAGTTTATGCAACTACAACTCGCTTGTGTTGGCTTCGCCCTATTCCTCGGGGTGCTTTATCTTTTCTTTCGTTCGTATAACTTCTTGTTGCTATTCATCCTGATAGCTTTAGCAGGAAGTTTAGCCTCGGAAGCGTTGATACACCTTAGTCAAAACGATCGATTAAACGTTGGCATTAAAGCGTTGCAAACCTTTTTGCTTCTACTATTCTCGGTTCTACTGTTCTTCTAGACGAATTTCAGAACAGAATAGCCAAGTAGAACCCATCCAACAAGGAAGGCAACTCCACCAAGCGGTGTAATCATCGCAAACGTCTTCACTTGGGTAACGCTATACAAATACAGACTGCCTGAGAACAGAATGATCCCTATTAGGAACGACCATCCGGCACCTGTGAAACTAATATTCTTCATCATTCCTGCTAAAATCCCAACAGCCAACAGGGCCGTTGTATGAAACATTTGATAATCAACCGCTTTCTCCCAAGTTGACAAATACTTCTCAGGAATCTTTCCTTCTAAACCATGAGCACCAAATGCACCTAGCGCCACAGCAATAAATCCGTTCACAATTCCAAGCAGTAGAAATAGCTTCATCTAACGTATGTCCCCTCTCATTAGAAATCAAATAATGAAGAACCATTTGCTTCTTCATGATTAATCTTGTCTTCCTTTGCAGCCGGCTCTGCTATTGGCACAGAGTTTGACTGCGGCGTGAAGACAGTTGGGTTCTGAACAGATGACCTTAGCGGCTGGGAATTTGGCACCTGCTGCGCGGCCTCGACAGAACCCGCTTCACCTAATATTAAGTCCCCGAGCAACCTCGCTGCACGTACGTGCTGGCGAACTTCGGCTTCTTCATTCGGATGAGCTTGAGCTTGTTGAAGCTCGCCCATCATCTTCTTTAAAATTGTATCGTAGGAAACAGACATGCTTGGTTCCTCCTTGTACGTTCTAGTTGATTGCATTCTATGTAAGAGTATAACACGAACAATTCAATCTTATCGGTGACAAAATGATAAAACCTTGTCACCAAAAGGCAACAAGGCTTAATGAGTTAAATAAGTCCAATTGAACTTAAAAAGATAATAACAATCAAGATTGGCGCTACATATTTGACCAATCCATACCACGCCATTCGCACAAACCGGTTCACATGAACCATATCCGTTGAACGAAGCGCCTCATTCTTCTTCCATTGCCATCCGACAAATAAAGCGACTGCTAGCCCACCTATCGGAAGTAGAATATTAGACGAGAGATAATCCATCGAATCCATAATGTTGTAGTCACCAATTGGTGTTACACCAGCCCATCTACCCATTCCGAGCGAGGCGACTACACCAAGCACATACATCACCACTCCAATTACAACACTCGCAAACGCTCTCGACCAACCAAACTTTCGCTTCACAAAGGATACCGGAACTTCAAGCAGCGAAATTGCAGAAGACAGGGACGCTACAACGAGTAACAAGAAGAATACAAAACCAACGATGGCGCCACCAGCCATCTCCTGGAAGATGCCAGGCATTGTGATAAAGACAAGCTCAGCGCCCGCTGTCGGCTCAATCCCAAACGCAAATACCGCCGGAAAGATCATGACCCCTGCGATCACGGCAAATAAAGTATCCATAATGCCAACACCAACTGTGGCAGACGGAAGGGAATCCCGTTTAGAAAGATAGCCCCCATACGTCATCATGATACCCACGCCAATGCTTAAGGAGAAGAAGGCCTGCCCCAACGCAGCTAGGTAAACAGATGGTTCCGTTAAGCTAGACCAGTCAGGTTGGAACAAGAACGCCAAACCTTCACGCCCTCCCTCTAACGTCACACTATAGACCGCAAGCGCAATCAACATCAGCGCTAATGCCGGCATAAAGATTCGACTAGCTTTCTCGATTCCTTTCTTCACACCTGTCAGCACCACGGCTATGGTTAAGACAAGAAACAACGCGTGCCAGAACAAGGGTTGGACCGGATGTTGCGTAAAGGAAGCAAAGGTCTCAGCGTACCCTCCAGGCGGCGTATCCCATAGCGCACCCGTCACATATTGAGACATGTAATAAAGTGCCCATCCAGCTATAACGCCGTAAAATCCAAGAATTAAAAAGGTGGAAAGGATTGCTAGTCCTCCCGCGATATACCACGGGCGTTTGGGGGCAAGCTTACGATAGGACCCAACGACATCGCTACTGGCTTCACGACCGATCGAGAATTCAGCCAATAGGACCGGTATTCCGATGATAAACACGAATAATAGATATAAGAGCAAGAACGCTCCCCCACCGTTTTCTCCAGCAACGTAAGAGAAACGCCATATATTCCCGAGGCCTACAGCACTCCCCATTGAAGCAAGCATGAAGCCAAGCTTTGACCCCCATTTCTCTCTAGCCATACATTCACTCTCCTTTTCAGAAAAATATGAATTAACATACCATACGGAAGCGTTGTCAACAAAGGTTTTTTCTGAAATTTCGACATTTACCAACTTTTATCACAGTTTTACACCAACGACTTACACATAAACGACTCCCCTATACACAGCAGTCGTCTATAACCGGAAATCAAATGATGATGTTCTTCCGCCTTTCTCCTGCACTGAGCCAGAAGCTTTCCCCTTCACTTCAAACGCCTTACAAGGTTCCCCTGTGGCGTGATGCACGACTACGGACGGAAGTTCACGACCCTTAAAGCCATATGCCTTACACCCTCTAGGAAAGGCCGGGTTCCATGTCGTGTAGAAATGCTTACATTGAAAGCAATTACGCCTCTCCATCATGTCCCCTCCTGTATTACCTAATTCTTTAGACTTTCCCTTATTGTAGAATTGAGCACACAAAAAAGCCAGCGCTCATCCGGCGCTGGCACTTCAGTATTAATTCGCTTTTGATTGTTCTACAGTTCTCCCGTTGAACACTTCAGGGTATCCATAAGAACCATGCTCACTCATATCAAGACCAAGCAACTCTTCCTCTTTCGATACGCGCATTCCTCCAAGCGCTTTATTGATGATCCAAAGGAAGCCGTAGGATAAGACGAATGCGTATAAACCACTCGCTCCAACACCTAACGCTTGAACACCTAACTGTTGGAATCCTCCACCATAGAATAGACCTGGCAAACCACCATTCGCAGCTGCGAGTTCAGGTGTAGCGAAGAAGCCTGTTGATAACGTTCCGAGCACCCCAGCCGTTCCATGAACACTCAGCGCAAAGATTGGGTCATCGATATTGCGCTTCTCAAAGAACTGAATGCTGTAATGGACAAGAATTCCTGCCGCTAACCCTATAACAACCGCCGCCCAAGGCGCAACGAATGCACACGATGCGGTAATAGCAACAAGTCCGGCTAAGGCTCCATTCAACATTGTTGAAATGTTCGCTTTACCTGTAACAAGTAAGGCGATGAACATCGCAGCTACCGCTCCAGCTGCCGCAGCTAGATTTGTGTTCAAAGCTACATATCCGAAGAACGCCCCATCTACAGAAACCGTACTTCCTGCATTAAATCCAAACCACCCCACCCACAATAGCAGGACAGCTAGAGATGTATACACTTGGTTGTGACCTTCTATTTCATTGACACTACCGTCACGATTGTATTTGCCAATACGAGGTTTAAGAATTAAAGTTGCCGCCAGCGCAGCCATGGCTCCTGTCAGGTGTACAACGGTAGAACCAGCAAAGTCTTGCTTGCCATGACCTGCTAACCAACCACCACCCCAAATCCAATGCGCAACAACTGGGTATATGAAGACAGAGAATAAGATTGCGAAGATAATATATGAGGCTAACTTAGCGCGTTCGGCGAAACCTCCGAAGGCAATGGTAATCGAAATTCCAGCAAAAGCGAGCTGGAAGAAGAAAAAGACGGACTCGGCTAGATCTGAGGATGCTTCGACTTCACCACCGTAGAAGAATTTCGATAATCCTATAAATGCGTTCCCTTCACCGAAGATTAATCCATATCCAACCGCCCAGAAGACGAGTGAAGCAATGCCAAATGTGAAGATTGTCTTACCTGCAATGTGGCCTGCATTCTTCATTCGAGTTGAACCAGCTTCAAGAAGAATAAACCCACCCACCATTAAAATGACTAACACCGCCGCCACCATTGTCCACATACTGTTCATTAAAGCTGTTACGTCCGTCAATGTAATTCCCCCTTAACATGTTATGTTAGGTTTCCTAACATGAAGTATATTCCTATCATATAAGAATTCTGAAAATTGTCAACAATAACGGTGGAATTTTATAAAGTTAGGCTTGTATTTCTTCTTGTAAGGGTTTCCAAAACAAAAAAACGCCTCAACGGGCGTTTTGACGGTAAAACGAAAAGAGTGTTGCATCTGGATGGTCTCCCTTCGTAATAAAGGAAACTATGAGATCAGCCGCAATCGTGGCATACACCGTCCCATTTCCTCCATATCCAAGGGCAAAGAAAGAACGCGGAAATTCTGGCTGAGGGCCAACAAGAGGAAAGCCATCGTGTGTGCTACCGAAAGTTGCCCCCCATGCATATTCTGCTCTCACACCTTGAAGCTTCGGAAACAACGTTGTTAATTCCTTAAGCAACGCATCTCGTTTTCCGAGCAAATGTCGCTCACGATATTCGGCATGTGGATTCTGGTCATCCTTCCCACCCACGATAATTCGGTTGTCAGCTGTAGTTCGTAGATATAAATAGGGCCTGGCTGTCTCCCAAATTAATGTTCGCTCGTACCACCCTGGAAAGTGACGAACAGGATAGGTCGCAATGGCATACGTGCTTTGTAAGTAGGCATTTGCATTGCGTTTAATCTCCTGTGCTTCATACCCCGTTGTATACACTACATAGCCTGCATGTATCCTTTGTTCCGTTGATACTATAACTACAACACCATCAGACGATTCGTCTACATGACGAACTTCTGTGTGTTCATAAACACGCAACCCTTCCCGCACTCCTTGTTGTACAAGGCCAATTGCTAGTTTATATGGATTTACTTCAGCATCCTGTCTCGCATAAATAGCCAGTTCTTTCGAGAAGGAGTAACGACGCTCAATTTGATGCTTCTCTAACAACCGCACGGGAAATCCATAGCTGTATAGGTTCCGGTATTCCTCCTCAAGCATCTCTACATCTTCTATAGAACTAGCCATATAAAGACTGTCCCGCTTCTGAAATTCCGGGTCAATTGCACTTTCAAAGGATAATCGTTCAAGTTCTTCAATCCCCCTTAAACAGAGTTCGTAATAGCGAGCTCCAGCTTGTTCCCCATAGGTATTCATACAAGAAGTGAGCGTTTTGTCATTTGAGAACTGCAATAGACCCGTATTCGCAGCCGTTGCCCCGTGGCCAATACGATTCTGCTCTACAAGAACCACATCTAACCCGGTTCGCTTAAGCTTATGCGCCATAATCGCTCCTGAAATTCCTCCGCCTACAACAATGACATCGCACGTGACATCTTCTTTTAACGGAGGGTAAGAAGGAGGATTGGAGTAGGTGGACGTCCAAAGTAACGACCCATTTGTTAGTTGCACAATATAGCCCCCTCTTACAGAATAAATGGCAATGCGATATAAAGAACAAGGGCCACCCCTGCTGAGATAAGTGCAGGCTTTAACTTAAACTTCGCATAACTGACGGCATTTAGACCAAGGATGCCTGCCGTCGTGTTGGTGTTATCACTGAGCGGGGACGAAAATGCCCCAAATGCCCCACTTGCAAAGACTGCACCAATGACAATGGAAAGGTCGCTTCCCGATACAGTAGCAATCGAGACACCAACTGGCATTAGAATCCCCCAAGTCCCCCATGAGGAACCGATAAAATAAGAAAGTAAGCACCCAATGATAAACACAATTCCTGCTACATAGGCAGGCGGGATCCAATTGAGAGACGAGGCAATTGTGTCAGAGAAATGGAGCGTCTCAGACGCTTGACTCAGCCCCCAAACAAATGCAAGAAGCAAAATGACATTCATCATTTCATTCCCACCCGCTACCGTTTCATTCATGAGCGTTCGTAACGCATGCCCAGACCACTTTAAATAAAGGACAAACCCGATTAAAGTAGCAGCAACTGCGAGCACCATGGCATCTAACACATAATCATTAATGAGTGCCTGGAAGCCCGACTTCTCCCCTTTAACGACCCCTAACGTATACATAAAGAAGAAGGTAAGACTAATGACCAAAGCTAACGGCACCAGTAAGTTCCAAGGCTTAGCGGGTAATTCCTTCCTAACCGCCTCATGGCAATCCTCCCATTTGTCATCCTCTTCCTCTTTATTATCGCTTTTTGATTGTTCAGCATCTGTGGCTGACTTTTTATTCCGATGGAAGAAGCTAAGGTAAATCCCTACTAGGATCATAATAATGGCGAAGAAATTGAACGGGATGCTAGATAGGAACAACGAATAGCCATCCCCCTCTACATTAGCCTGTGAGAGTGAAAGCTCAATGACTGAACTCATATACCCGACGAAGGCGGTTGCGACAGGGATGAGGACAATAAGAGGAGAAGCCGTAGTTTCAATGACAAAGCCAAGTTCCTGCTTTGACATAGGGACTTT
This sequence comes from Pontibacillus halophilus JSM 076056 = DSM 19796, assembly GCF_000425205.1. Classification (GTDB taxonomy): domain Bacteria; phylum Bacillota; class Bacilli; order Bacillales; family BH030062; genus Pontibacillus_A; species Pontibacillus_A halophilus. The sequence goes on from NZ_AULI01000001.1 coordinate 270,321, forward strand.
CCGAATCATTGCTTTCATTACGGGAGCAATGGTGACAATTCGAAAACTCGGAGCGCTAAATGTCCCGATTGCGGAAATATAAGTTAGTATTAGGGCTCCACGTTTCGTTTGAATGCGTTTCGTTGCTGATTGAACAAACCCCTTAATCCCGCCTGAAATACGTATAAGTCCTATTAGTGCAGAAAATCCATAGAGAAATACAATAATCTTTAAATTGTTGCGGTCCGTTAACCCTTCTATAACAAAGCCAAGGCTAGTCGTCATGCCTGACAGCCAATGTGGGTCTGCAAGAAATCCAGCCACAATGACAGCAAGAAGTAAACTAGGAATTACCTGCTTCGTCCAGATGGCAGCTGCCACGACTACAAGAAACGGTATAATCGAAATCCAATTCATTGCGTTCCCCTCTTTTCTTTCGTTACCTTTATCCTGTAATGAAAGATGCCTTTTTATGCTTAGAATTGAATTCGACTTTTTACCTCATACTTAGTAAGGATAAGCGATTTAATTGACCGATTGTGTAGAACGCGCAACAATGGAAAGGCACGTATGAATATGTGAAAGGTGGATTCAACATGGTAAAAGAAGTAGCAATTTTCACCGTACTAGATGGTAAACATGAAGAGTTTGAGAAGGCAGTAGGAGAAGCAGGCCATCTTCTAGAAACTTCAGAAGGGTACATCTCCCACTCTCTTAATCGCGGAATTGAACATGAGAACCAGTATTTATTATTAGTGGAATGGGATTCTAAAGAGGCTCATATCAAGAACTTTGTTGAAACTGAAAAGTATAACGAATGGCGTGGGAAAATCGGTCATTTAATTGATGGAGAAGCAACTAAAGTTGCCCACTACAAACACGTATAAGCACAACAAAAGCAAGCCATATTTATGGCTTGCTTTCGTTTATCGCTTGGAACGTTTAGACAAATAGGGATTCGCCGCCTGCTTCTGGAGTCGCAAGTTCAACCAGCCAATAAACTCCATTTCCTTGTCATCTAACGAACGCTGTAACAGTTGTTCAAACCTGTATATAAGTTCATCAACAGGCATACTCATCGAAATCCCCCTACCTACCTATGACGTACAACCTAAATATAACAATATTTGTCGAATTTTTCTATATGTATCGAAGTGATACAAATTCTTCTGTTTGTAAAGTTAAAGCGTATACACCCTATTAGGCTAGCTAATACTACGTACGACAGTCCTCCACAACCCCTAGCAAATCCCCGAAATGGCGCTTCAAGTATATTCCATCATTCTGTTAATTTACTTACAAAGTTCACATTTGATATAGTTAGGAAGGAAAATGGAAACGTGAAATGTGAGGTTGATCAAGATGGAACCGAATCCTACTACATTCTTTCAAGCGACTCTGACAAATCGAACCGAACAACTGAAAGACCAAATGCTCGAATTACTAGTAAAGCAGTGTTCTCTCCAACAAAATGATGAAAATCATTCTTTAGAAGAAGCTATGGAACAGCTCACTCAATTTATCGGCCATCATTATGGAAATGAAGATGTCGTGTTTACAATGGATTGGGGAAAGAAATTCGGGAAAACATTTATGCATTTATTCGGGAACGGCCAGCAATATGTCTCTACCATTATGTCTTTGAAGGAGATTATTTGGGCAAGTCTAGAAGAAGCGTACCAGTCCACTTCGTACTCATCTAAAGAATTGCTCCAAGCCATTCAACACGTCGATCGGTTATTTGGCTATTTGGTCGAAGGAATTAACCAAGCTGTAATGGAAGTAGAGCGAAAGAAAACCAACACCATTCGCTCTAAATATTTGAAATTATCGACACCCATCGTCCCCATTATGGACCATGTCGCCGTATTTCCGATCATTGGAGAACTTGATGAAATGCGTTCTGAAATTATTATTGAAGAGACACTTAAACAGACAAGCAATCTTGACATAGAGTGGTTGATTATTGATTTATCAGGTGTATACGACGTGGATGATTTATTTATCCAATCCTTTAATCGGTTACTAGAATCACTGAAGATTCTTGGGGTGAGTCCTGTCTTAACTGGCATGCGCCCTGACTTGAGTATGAGAGCGGTTAAAATGGGTATGACAAACGTTACGAATCAAGAATATCAGACGAAATCTAGTTTAAAGCAGGCCGTCGAAATGTTCTTGCGTGACCAGCATAATCATAAATAAAGCCAAGGTCTGCACCTTGGCTTTTGCTTATCGCTCTCTTCCTTTTTCCTCCAAATGACGGATACGCTTTTCTAATTCTGCAACCTCTTCTTTATGGACGAAGCCAAGCTGAGAAAGCCATGTTCTCATTTGCTCTCTTTGCTTTTGGTCCCACTCCCCTTTGGCGTTCTCCCCCTTTGCTTTCCACGCTTCAAACATTTCCTTGGCTTGATGAGGCGTCACTTGACCTTTCGCAATCATGTCGTCCATCATCTTCTCAACACGTTCTTTTCCGTTTACCGCAGCACCCAATCCAATTAAAAAGCCTCGTTTCAACAAATCACTCATCTTTTTAATCCCCTTTCGCGTTGAATCATATTGAAATGACTTCGAGCAATAACAAGTAACATCAAGAATCCAATTCCGAAAGCACCGCTACTTACAAATGTGACCCATACTACTTCCCACATCAGCAAGTTCATCAATAGAGTCATACATGCTCCTATCGTCACTAAGCTCGTGAAGAGTCCATACATGACATAATACTGGTGTAAGAATCCGACCGCTTGTGATTGTTGCTGGAATTCACGCTGCTTCTGTCCATCCGTCAAATACTCGTTCAACGACCGTGGCAAGGACAGAATTGGTCGAGCGGATTCTTTTAGGACCTGTTTATAAATAGAGGCGTTTGATTCTCCTCCCCCGACCCATCTTTGTATGACCGGCTTCCCCCACTCTAGGAGGTCTACATTAGGAAATACTGTAGTGACCACGCCTACTACAATGGAAACCGCTCTTCCGAGAAACGCGTAATCAGCTGGCAATTGAATCGGTTGGTCTTTCACGAATTCTTGTAGGTCCTCAAACACCTGATTGACGACCTCCTGGTCAAAGGAAGTGAAATCGCCTTGAACATACATATGGATGGTGTCTCTTAATAGACGCTTCACTTTCCCTTCATCCGCATTCTCTAATAGAAAGTCCATGCTCTTAAGCGCTCTAATCACTTGATCATAATCTTCTAATAGAATCCCTTGAACAATATTTTGGATATCCGTTGCGTCTTCTTGCTTGATCTCCCCGACCATACCAAAATCAATCATGACAAGCGTCCCATCTGATTGAACCATTAAATTGCCTGTATGAGGGTCCGCGTGAAACATACCTGCTGACAGTAGCTGGTCAATAAATAGGTCAAACACACGTTTAGCAAGTGATTCCTCATCAAGCTCATGTTTCTTAAGAAACTCTGTATCTGTCACTTTCTCTCCTTCAATCCACTCCATGACAAGCACTCGTCTCGTTGATAGCTCTTCATAATACGTTGGGATATAAACCCCTTTAGATTCTTCATAACGCTCTTGAAAGTACTGAGCATGCTTTAATTCCTTCTTAAAGTCGAGCTCTTTACTCATGACGTGAACAAGTTCCCGGTATAGAGCAGGGAAATCGGCCTGGGCGCGAACTGACTTTATCCGATTCAACATCCAGAACACGATGCGAAGTGCCCTAAAATCAGTATAGAAAATCTTCTCTACTTTGTGACGCTGCACTTTAACGGCGACAGGTGTTCCGTTATGTAAATAGCCTTTGAACACCTCTCCAATCGAAGCGGATGCAACAGGTTCACCACCGAACCAACTCAACTGGTCTTCAATGCGACAACCCCATTCTCGTTCAATTGTGGCACGAGAATATTCAGGAGGCACAGGTTCTACACGATCTACCAGACCTTCCATCTCTCGTAGAAAGGCAGGAGGTAGCAAATCTGCTCGCGTACTTAAGAACTGACCAAATTTAATAAGTAACCCTTCAAGCTCCAACGCCTTCTGTCGGTACTCTTTCGCTTGACGTTCTAATAACGCTTCCCACTTGTGCGCAGTCCGTTCGTCCCACACACGACGGAATCGCTGGAACCAGTATATTTGCCAGAAGAATTTCATCGCCATAAACACAATGACAAACATTCGATAGGAAGTTCTATATTTCATATGAATCCCCCTGTTTTCAAACTCTAACCTACTTGTACCCGTTTTTGATATCAACAACCCTATCAAGATGAAATGAAAACAGGTTAGTAATATTTTTTCTTCTCTTTCGGCATATCGAAGGAGGCGCACTGTGGAACCACACATCCATAGTCAACCAATTTATTACCATGAATTTCAATTTATTTGCTTCTATCTCTTGATTTTGTATAGTAATCGCTTACAATAGTATTAAATTGGGATTTTTCAAAATATTAAGTTTGCGGGTGACAAAATGAGCACTTCTGTAAATGAAAAACCATTATTAAACCAGTTTCGTAGACTGCAGCAAGACAATCAAAAGAATGGGTTTCTGCATCCTTCTTACTTACTCGAAAAGCAACTTCTAATCGCTATTTCAGAGGGTGATGAGAAAAAAGGAAGAATGATCTTAGACACAATCCATCAGGATAAACGACCTTGGTTAGCAGGCGACCCTGTACGCTCACTGAAAAATTCCCTTATTGCCTCTTGTACCTTGTTTACGAGAGCGTTAATTAAGGGAGGGATTGACCCAGAAGTGGCGTTTAACTTAAGTGACGCCTATATTCTTCATATCGAGAAGCTGGATGATACATCCCTACTTGAGACGCTTGAGTACGACATGCTTCGCGACTTTATCCTCGTTCTTAAAGAAGAAGATCAGCTGAAGTACAGTAAGATCGTAAATCGAGCCATTTCCTACATCAATGAACACCTCATTGACGATTTATCCCTTGAGGTCATTGCACACCACAGCTTTGTGAGCCCGAGTTACTTATCACACCTGTTTAAGAAAGAAGCTGGAATTTCGATTATTCAATTCATCAATCAGAAACGAATTGAAGAGTCTAAGTACTTCCTTCTACACACAGAAACTCCAATATCAGAAATCTCAACGATGTTTCAATTCTGTAACCAAAGTTACTTTACGTCTCTCTTCAAGAAGTACACAGGCGTTACGCCGAAAGAGTTCCGTGAAGACCTAGAAAAGCCAAACAAAAAAAGCTTGTACTTGTTACAAGCTTTTTTTGTTTGGCTTTTTGAACGAGCTTCCCGCCTACAAATCTATGAATCTTTCGAACGAAGTTTCACTTTCTACATACAGTCTGTTTTAGTTTGTTTCATAAACGGTTATAAGGTAAATATAGGGAATCAACTTGGGAAAGAGGTGATGTCATGGAACGCGTAATCCAGCACGCCCTGCTACAGCTGGGAGACTCATCTAATTTACGCTCCATCCGCTCTGTAGAAGGCGGAGATATTAATCAAGCAGCTTATGTTGAAACAGAAGAAAATGCGTATTTTGTAAAGACCAATCAGAATGTTCCAAGACATTTCTTCCGCGTAGAAGCAAAGGGATTGAAGGAAATTGAGGCTTCACAATCTATTGCTGTCCCTAAAGTGTATTATTACGATGAACCAGTTCGCGGAAGCAAAGGAGCACTCGTAATGGAATGGATTGAGGGTGCGTCTACGAAAGATACAAAGCGACGTTTAGGAGAGCAGGTAGCACTCCTTCACTCATCTTATGGAGACAAATTCGGGTATGAAGAAGACTCCTTTATGGGACTACTCCCTCAACCAAATGATTGGTATGAAGATTGGATTGATTATTACCATGACGGGAGACTCGTACCACAATTTAATATGGCGAAAGAACGTCATTACTTACCAGAAGACCGAAAGCAGCGCTTGTTAAAACTAATGGAACGATTGCCTAATTGGATTGACTCATCCGTTCAACCCTCCTTGTTACACGGTGACTTATGGGGTGGAAATTGGATGGCTGGTCCTGAAGGAAAACCTTATTTAATTGACCCATCCGTTCTTTATGGTGACCGATGCTTCGAGCTTGCATTTACTGAATTATTTGGCGGCTTTTCGAAGGAATTCTATGAAGGGTATAAAGAGATCCTTCCGATTCCGGACCACTACTCGGAATCAAAAGCCGTGTACCAGTTGTTCTATTTACTCGCTCACCTCAATTTATTCGGTGAAATGTACGGTACACATGTAGATCGAATTCTTAAACGATATGTAGATTAGCAATCATAAACATCTATTCTTATAAACACGCCTACTCTAACAGGCGTGTTTTGCTTTGTTCGGGTGGTATGTGTACATACGAAAGGCCGGGGAACGAGTCCCCGGCCTGATTCATACTTATGCTTCTGCATCTTTTGCTTGTTGTTGTGAAGATTTATTCGAATTCATTAGCAATGCGGTTATGAACATAAGCACAAGGAAAATGAAGACGATAAAGAATCCGCCTGCCATACCAAATTGTTCTGAGAAGAATCCTACGATATAGCCGGCAAGTCCACCGCCGATTCCGGCTGCAATGTAAATGAGTCCAAGCGCAGCCCCGCCTGTTTTAGACAGCTGCGTACCGAAAGCAGTCGCTGTCGGGAATAGTGTGGAGAAGAAGAACCCAGCTGCAGCGAATAGATACGGTATACTTGTTGCAAAGATGAAGCTGATTCCAATCATAATGACTGAACCTAACGAGAAGAAGATCAAAATGGATCTCTCATTTAGATACCTCGTTAAGTAGCCCGCAAGCAGTCGTCCGATCATAAAGAAGATGGAGAAAATAGAGAGGATATTCGCGACCAAGTCCTCTTTGCTTGCTTCTGACATTCCTCCTAAGTCAAGTGACTTCAGATAGGATGGGAAGAAGTTCGTAAAGGCTACTTCCGCAGAGACTTCAAAGATTAAGAAGAACATGAGGAAGATAAACTGAATGTCTTTCAACATTGGAATAAACGCCTTTAAATTCATTCCTTCTGAACGACCATCAGGGAAATTAACGGTTGTCACATAGAAAATGACTAAGATCAGTACAACCCCGATTGCTGCGTAGAAATAACGCCATGATGCGAATTGGAACATATAGTTTAGAATTTGTGGGAAGAGAACCATCCCGAGACCATATACCCCCATCGCATAGTTGAACATCTTACCTTGGATGTTCGGATAGGCAATCGGTACAATAGCATTCGATGTGACACCTACTGCACCTAGTCCAAAGCCTACAATCATATAGAACCCTAGAAAGAACGTAATATTAGGCGCGAACCCGGTACCGAAGAAGCCTAGGCCCATAATGATTGCGCCAATAATCGTCATCGTTCTTAACCCTTTTTTATCCGTATAGTAACCAATAAAGACACTGGCTAATGTGAAACCAAGTTGATAAATCAAGACAACAAGCCCGAATTGGCTTAAATCAAGCCCTAAGTCTTGCTCCACTTGGTCAAGCACAATCCCTTTCGTGTTCGTGACACCACCAGAAATAAATTGTGTGAACATGAGTATGATTAAAGCGTGTATACTTTTCCCCTTCGACATCGTCGTTCCTCCTACATTATATAAAAATATTAATACGCGTATTTTTTCATTCCAGTCGTAGGGCTTCCCCTTGATTCGAAAGGGTAAACTGGGTAATCTTGTAATTAACCGCTTACATGTTAAAAAATTTATAAAAAAAAGCCCACTCGCTTGGAGTGAGCTTCTTAACTATAGGCTCTGCCTTTTCCTGAATCACTAATTTCAATTAGGTCCTCTGGGTATGGTTGAAAGTAGCTTTGCTGTTCTAGATAACTGTCATTAAAGCGGACAACCCAAGATTGTAAGATGGATAGCAACGCGCTTAAAGGGATGCGCTCTTCTTCGTACTTGACTAACTCAGATTGGAAGAACTCCTTCTCGCTCGTCGTTAAATCATACTTGAAATAGCCAACAATGTGCTGACAGACGTTAATGTTAGATCGACGACTTGGAGCTCGTCGGAACATCCAGTGGAGCTTCTCTTCGTAAGCCTCATACACCTCTTCGACACTGGCATGATCATGATTCGCTACAATACGCCCCATTTCCTTTTGGGCAGTCTGATTGTAGGCCATGAATAAGTATTTGTTTTCTGCCTGGAAGTTCACGAGGTTTTTCATGCTTTTCTGTTGTTTCATTTCACGAAATTTAGCAAGGGTGAACAATTTAGTAAGATAATGTTCTCTAATCTTATAATTCTTAAGACGCCCTTCTTCTTCAATGGCAAGACCACTATGCTCTTCTAAAATCTCACGAGCAAAGAATCCCTTTGTCTTGCCAATGACAGGAGATTTCTCTATCTTTCCATACATTTTCACATCTTGTGTCCCACAAGTTGGAGAACGGTTCTTTAGGAGAAATCCATCCACCTCAGGTAATGCAGCTAAGAATCCCTTCGTGAACGAGTCCATCTTCTCAGTTAAATCTTCTCCCGTTTTCGGTTGAACAAGCTTTTCTTCATCCTCCGTTTTTACAATTCGAATGACATCACGGGGGACGCCAAGACCGATTTCAACTTCCGGACAGACGGGAATGAAGGTGACGTGTGGCTGTAGTCGTTGAACGACTTTATCCGGTAGCACTTCTCCGTTGTAGCGGACTTCATCAAACTCTAAACACCGGCTGACTACAACTTTAGGCGTTGCATATGTTTTCACATTCATCCCTCACTAACATGTAAGCTATCCTTATTCTAAGGACGGACGTATGACACGAACAAGTTTCAATCGTTTATAAGAACCGATTACACTTCTTACTTCTTTACCCTAATCGTGACTCTCTCATGTGTAGAACACGCTGAAAGCATTGTACATCTCTCTCTCTCTTTCTTTATAATGAACCTAGACAGAATCTTTATGAGATTGGAGTAGTAAAATCTATGACACAACAGTTAAAAGAACAAGCTCAAGAGTTTGTCCTTCTTTGTTACAGAGAGCTTGGGAAGACAGAAGCCGAAGCAAAAAGCAGGATTGAAAGCGTTTTTCTAGAAATAGATGATACAGGTACGTACGAACATACGTATGAGGAATTAGCGCATGGTGCCCGGATGGCATGGAGGAATAGCAACCGTTGTATAGGTAGACTCTTCTGGAATTCGTTATCCGTCTTCGATGAAAGAGGAGCAACGAATGAAACCGATGTGTATCAGGCGCTGTATCGCCATGTTCACTACGCGACAAATGAAGGCAATATCCGTCCAAGTATTACGATATTCAAACCAGACCGCGGAGAATCAGACAGAGTGAGGATTTGGAATCATCAACTCATTCGCTATGCAGGCTATGAACATGAAGGGAGGATTATTGGAGACCCTGCTTCTACTGAATTCACTCGCATCTGTGAGCAACTTGGATGGATTGGAGCAAAAGGCGATTTCGATGTGCTCCCACTTGTATTCGAGATTGATGGACAAGGACCTGTCTATTATTCATTTCCGGAAGAATTGTTAGTAGAAGTTCCTATACGACATCCTCAATACCGAGCGATTGCAGATTTACATATGAAATGGTATGGAGTTCCCATCATTTCTGATATGCGCCTTGAAATTGGCGGTCTGAACTACGTTGCTGCACCGTTTAACGGTTGGTATATGGAAACCGAGATTGGTGCACGAAACTTAGCCGATGACTTCCGCTACAACTATTTGCCAACAGTTGCGAAAGCTCTTGAACTAGATATGTCATCAACTAGCACGCTTTGGAAAGATGAAGCCCTTCTTCATTTGAATAAAGCAGTCAATTATTCCTTTAAACAAGACGGAGTTTCCATTGTGGACCACCACACAGCTGCTCAGCAGTTTCGTATTTTCGAGAAGCAGGAGAGTAAGCAAGGGCGTGATCTCACGGGAGATTGGACTTGGTTGATTCCACCCATGTCACCGGCGACGACACATATTTTCCACCATCAATATGACGATACGTACCATACTCCAAACTACTTTTACCAGGATACGCCGTACACGTCCTAATATGTATAACTATACAAACATTTAAATACTTATAGATTTCTAGTTGGAGATGTATTAAAATAAACGATGTTGATTTTTTATTACATCTAAGGGGGAGCATGATGAAACCTAAACAACCCTTTCGACTACGCGATCATTATAAATTTATCCTGCCATCCTTGCTAGGAATCCTACTCTTCATGATTCCCATGCCTTTGGGTGGGAGTGTCACGATTCCCATTGCATACTTGTCCAATGTGGTTGAGAGCTACTTAGCTCCTTATCTATCTTGGATTATGGCGTTTATTATTACGATTACAGCTTTATTAACCCTATTCGCCAAAGTGATTCCTGATAAAACGCTAGAACCCTATCCATTCATGAATAAATTACTCAATGTGAGCTGGTTCTGGGTCATCACTCGCTTTATAGGATTTGTATTTGTCGTTTTAACTTTATTTAAGATTGGTCCGTCCATCGTCTATTCTGACAACACGGGTGGCCTGCTCTTAAACGATTTATTGCATGTCTTGTTTACCGTATTTTTATTCGCAGGATTCTTCTTGCCTTTACTCTTAAACTACGGGCTGCTTGAGTTGTTCGGGACGCTCCTTTCAAAGATTATGCGTCCATTATTCCGCCTACCAGGTCGTTCATCTATCGATGCCATCGCTTCATGGCTCGGAGACGGAACAATTGGTGTCTTATTAACGAGTAAGCAATATGAAGAAGGCTATTATACGAAACGTGAAGCTGCTGTCATAGGAACAACCTTCTCTGTTGTATCCATTACGTTCAGTCTTGTCGTCATCGACCAAGTTGAACTTGAGCATATGTTTGTTCCATTCTATGCAACCGTCTTACTTGCCGGAGTGGTGGCAGCGATTATTATGCCTCGTATTCCTCCTTTGTCACGTAAAGAAGACACCTACGTTTCTGGGGAGAAACAAGAAGGAGACCCAGGCATCCCTGAAGGATACAATGCGCTCACTTGGGGGTACTATTTGTCTGTTCAACATGCAAGTAAGCAGACGAGTGTTAAGACCTATGTGAAACAAGGGGCTCAGAATGTTCTAGACATGTGGATGGGTGTAGCTCCAATCGTGATGGCGTTCGGTACAATCGCCCTCATGATTTCTGAAACTCCCTTCTTTGCTTGGATTGGAGCACCGTTTATCCCATTGCTAGAATGGATGAACGTTCCTTTCGCCAAAGAAGCATCCGAGACGATGCTCATTGGATTCGCAGATATGTTCTTACCTTCCATTATCGCTGCAGATATTCCTAGCGAGATGACTCGATTCATTGTGGCTACGCTGTCTGTAACACAGCTTATTTATTTATCCGAAGTTGGCGGACTCATTTTAGGGTCTAAAATTCCGGTAAGCTTTGTGCAGCTCTTTATTATTTTCTTACAGCGTACACTTATTACCCTTCCTGTTATTGTGGGAATGGCTCATTTACTGTTTTAAGTCCATGAAAGAAAGGCCAGAACCCTAACAGGTTCTGGCCTTTTCTTATGAGGATAGTTTCTGTAAGAACTTACGGGCAGCGGCTAAGCTTGATTGCGGATTTTGACCTGTAACAAGGTTTCCATCTGCTTCTACATGCTCCGTACCAGGGTCCTCTCCTATAAAGGAGGCACCCAGTTCCTTAAGTCGAGTCTCAAGTAAAAATGGAACTTTCTCATCTAAGCCTGCTCCACGTTCTTCTTCATCCGTAAATGACGTCAACCGCTTCCCTTCAACAAACGGCTTCCCATCTACTTCAACTCCAGAGAAAGCGGCAGGTCCATGGCATACCGATCCAATGATCTTGTTCTCTTTCGCCATAGGTTCTAGAATATGCTTAATCGCTTCATTGTCCGGAAAGTCGACCATGGTTCCATGTCCACCTGGTAAGAACACCCCTACATATTCATCAGGATCGATTTCCCCTAGTGGCGTTGTCTGCTTCAAGGGTTCCATTACACCTTCCCATTCGTCTGGCTCTTCACCAGAGATACTGTTCGGGTCGATAGGGATTTCCCCTCCTGCAACGGAAGCTACCGTCACTTCGTAGTTCTCCTGAGTGAACTGCATGTACGGTTCAGCAAATTCAGATAGCCAAAGCCCCGTGCGATGGTCCTCATCTAACCAACCAGCGTTCGTTACAATCATTACTATACGTTTGGACATCCAACCACTCCTTCTTTGCTTGGCGATTTAGTACACCATAACCGACAATCTACCTTCCTAAACCAAAACGAATGACGAACGAACGTTTAGTGCTTGCAAGATAAAGGAACTATTCCCATACCGCCCTTTCCTTGTTAGTAAATTTAAAGATGGAGTGAAGTCCATGCCTGAATCATTTCGTTCTAGTAAGCAACATCAACTCATTTACGGATATACAGTCCGTGTTTTAGGGTTTATTCAACATCAGAAGCCTACCGTTCGTCACCTGTCCGTTCTGACCGGTTTCTCAGAAGAATCGATTCTAGAGGCCTCTGAATTCTGTCCTAATCAGGATCTTAAACATAATCAACAACGGCAGTCCATTGAATTGTGAGTACACTTGGAAAGGGCAAAAAAAAAATCGCTCCCCTCTATAGAGGGAGCGATTCTTTAAATCGAAGCTGGATGTCTTCTCGTCCAGTAGTGATAGAGATAGAACGGAAACTGTATGATTTGTTTAAAGACCTGTGCCATCCATGGAGTGGACAATACAAACGTCAGTCCCGTAGCTAGAAGAAAGATAGCAAAGAAATTTAATGCCGTCATCTCGTCTAAGAGCGGATTCTCACGCATGTATTGAATGACGAAACCATGTAGGAGATAAACAGGTAGCGTGTTCGCTCCGTAAGAGCTCCATTTCATATCTCTTGTAGGTACCCAGGCCAACACACTCCCTACCATAATAAAGCTCGCTACGTAGATAAGCGTACGAGCAACTCCGCCTAGCTGTGGAAGACCTAACTCCACATATGATTTTGAACCAAACCACCAGTCAGCGCCGAATTGAGGTACGAAGGTTAGCGTGATGAGTGCAATTAACATCACAAGAAAGCCACCTGCCTTCACCTCTTTACGCTTCACGAAGGAAGTAACGAACCCTTTCGAATAATAGCCGGCAAGGAAGAATGGAAAGAAGACAAAGGTTCTAGAAAGACTGAACATATGCCCAATCGGTTCCATATAGCCGACGATAATCCCTACTTGAACCGCAACAAAAAGTGCCATCCATCTCGGGAAACGATGAAACCACACGAGCAGAATGTGCCAACTGAACAAGCTCAGCAGGAACCATAAAGCCCAATGAGGCTCAAATACGTGGTGCATCCAGTCCTCTTTCCCAATCCCATAATAATAGAGAGAGTAGAGAAGTTGGAACATCAGGTAAGGAACGAGTAGCTTCTTCGCTAGACTCTTCCATTCACGCTTGGTTTGAAGTACTTTAGCAAAATGACCAGATATAAATATAAATGCAGGCATGTGGAACATATAAATCCACTGATACAATACATAGAGCATATCGCTCTCACTCGTAAATGGCTGAATGATATGCCCAAACACTACAAAAAAGATGAGTAAATATTTAGCGTTATCAAAATAGGCTTCTCTGTTCATAAAAAAAATCCTTTCTTATGGATTCTTCAAGAAAGGATTCGTGACCTTCCCCCTACTATATGCCCGTTGTCATAGACATGTAAAACATCTATAACGTCTCTGTAACAACGTTTAGGAGGTTTTTTTCTCTTTTGGCTGATTTGCTTTTGAAGTACTTTTCTTTTTTGTTGTAGATTTTGTCGTCTTTTTCTTTGTTCCGCCCTTTTGTCCTTTAGTCCGTTCGAGGGATTTCTCTAGTGCATCCATTAAGTTCGTGACATTATCAGGTGCCGGCTGTTCTTTCGCCGTCGTAATTTCTTCATCATTTTTCTTCGCTTCAATGAGCTCCATTAGTGCTGTACGATACTCGTCCTTGTATTGGTTTGGCTCAAATTCAGTAGTCAGCTGATCGACAAGAGAAACGGCAGTCTTTAATTCTTTATCCCCAACCTCTTCCTCCTCCGGAACATTCGGCACATCCCGAACGTCTCTTACTTCATCAGGAAAATGGATGGTCTCCATTAACAAGGTATTCTCATAAATCCGTACGATGGCAAGCTGCTCCTTTGAGCGAATGATAATCTTCGCAATGCCAATCTTCCCTGTATCTTTCAACGCCCGTCTTAATAATGCATACGCCTTTGACCCACTCTCATCCGGAGACATGTAGTAACTCTTCTCGAAATAAATAGGATCAATCTCTTCTAACTTAACAAAGTCAATGATTTCAACAGCTTTATCTTCTTGCTCCTTCTTTAATTGTTGCAGCTCTTCCTCGTCTAGAACGACGAATTTGTTCTTGGCATACTCGTACGCTTTCACAATTTCTTCGTTCTCAATTTCACGCTCACAATGAGGGCATGTCCGCTCGTATTGAATCGGGGTGTGACACTCATTGTGTAATTGCCGTAGCTTTATGTCTTTATTCTCCGTAGCGGAGTGAAGCTTAATAGGAATGTTAACAAGTCCAAAGCTAATCGTCCCTTTCCACATTGTATGCACAAGCAATCAACTCCTTTTTTCTTTACTCTTTCACATATCCACAATAAATATGAGAAATCGTACACACTAATCACAACGAGCTGTGTACAAAAGGAGTTATGCACAATGAACAAACCAATGAAGCTTACATTGACAGAAGAGTTACCCACAGGTAAGGATTGGGTCTATGAGTGTAAATATGATGGATTTAGAGGCGTTCTATCTTGTAACAAAGACAGCATCACATTAATGAGTCGGACCGGGAAAGACTTAACAAACCGCTTTCCTGAAATTCTCTCATGGTGGAGTTACTACAAGAAGGTTCTACAATCTGAGACCCCGTTTCTGTTAGATGGAGAAATTATCATTTCAACCACAGCGTTTCGAACGAACTTTGAAGCGTTGCAACAACGAGGACGAATGAAGAACAAAGAAACCATTCAACAAGCTGCACATACTAGACCGGCAACGTTCATGGCATTTGATTTACTTGAACGTAAAGGCAAAGACCTACGCCACTCCCCACTGTCTAAGCGGAAGGAAGAGTTACATCAACTCCTGTCTTCGAACCCTGGATGTGTACAAGCAACCCCTGTGTATAACTCGTTAGATGACCTAACAGAGCTAGTCGTCTCTCATTTAGCAGAAGGAATTGTCGCAAAGCATAAGAACAGTACATACGAAGATGGGAAACGAAATCATAGCTGGTTTAAATGGAAGTATTGGCGGACCGTCAAGGGAGCTGTCACAGCCTTCACCCCATCAAACGGTTATTATGAACTGTCCCTATATGAAGATGGTAATCCGATCCCCCTTGGGCAGGTTAAGCATGGTTTCAATCAAGAACAGACAAGCACCTTACAAGACTTCTTTAAGAAGCATGGTCATACAACTGGTCATCAGTATCAGCTACCACCAAGCGTATGTCTCGCCGTGAACTGCCTTCACGCCAAGGATACGGAGCTAAGAGAACCCATGTTCAACGCGTTTCGCTTCGATTTGACGCCAGAAGATTGCAACAGTCGACTAAAGCAATGGGATTTGTCTAATATGCCTGAAGAACTTACATTTACAAATTTAGATAAACCGTTTTGGGAGATGTCGGATTTAACGAAACAAGATCTATTGGTCTATTTAAGAATGATGGCCCCACTTCTATTGCCACATCTAGACAAGAAGAAGCTAACTATCATTCGCTTTCCAGATGGAATTCATGGGGAATCCTTCTTCCAAAAGCATTATCCAGACCATAGCCCTGACGTACTTACTAGGTGGACAGAGGGGGGAGAATCCTTTATGATTTGCGATAATTGGCGAGGGGTATTATGGCTTGGAAATCAAGGTACCATTGAGTTCCATATTCCATTTAACACTGTGAATGAGGAAGATCCAAATGAGATTGTTATTGATCTAGACCCTGCCTCCGAAGATGACTTTCAAGATGCTGTGTTCGCTGCAAATTGGTTTAAACATGCCTTCGATGACCTGAATGTGACAAGCTTCGTTAAGACTTCAGGCGGCAAAGGGATACAGATTCATGTACCACTTCCATCAGGTGCTTTACGATACAAAGAGACTCGTGCATTAACAGAAAGCTTGAGCCACCTACTCGTAAAGCAAGACAAAGAGCGCTTTACAACAGAACGATTAAAAAAGAAACGTGCTGGACGCCTCTATATTGACTACGTCCAACACGCTGTGGATAAAACCATTATAGCTCCTTACTCCCCTCGCGGACGTGAACATGCAACTGTTGCTTGTCCACTATTCTGGGAAGAAGTGAACGAGTCGTTGCATCCTAGTCAATTTACGATTACAACTGTTCCTCACCGCGTGGCAACCCACGGATGTCCGTGGGCGCAGTATGAATATAGTCGACAACATCAAGATCTCTCAAACCTATTGAGCCTCGTCAGACATTAGTCACGAACCGTCTCAATCAATTCATTTGTCTCTTCAATTAGAATCTGTTGCTGTTGCAGCACGTCAATCGTAGCTGTACCGTCTCCCCTTTGTTCGCCATACATGCCAAATTGAGCATGATTACCACCCTGAATGGAGACAAATTCGGTATGGGCCGGGAGGAGGTCACGACTGATATCGATTTCGTCTTTCGTTGTGAGGCCATCCTCCGTTGCCCATACGGAGAGGACAGGAAGCTCCTCATCCCGTAAGTTGCTTCCTTCCATCGGATAAGAAGCGAACAGAATAAGTCCTTCTATATGAGAGGACCGACCAACGACATCAGATGCAGCCACACCCCCTAAGGAGTGGCCACCTACAATCCACTTATCCACATCTGGATAACGTTCGATAATCTCTATTGCCCGGTTACGGTCTAATAAAGCAATATTAAATCGCACACTCGGGACGATGACAGTGACATCTTTATTCGATTGAACAAGTTGCTGTGCATAATACGCATAACTTTCAGGCTCAACTTTAGCACCTGGGTAAAGGATGTATCCAATTTCTGCAGACTTAGACCCAAACCGATACCAGTTCTCTTCTTCTCGTACATAGGAATTCCGTTCGACTTGTTGATTCATAAGGTCAGACGGAGAATATGTAAAGGAAGACCATATGTAGAAACCGCCAAAGGCTATTCCTAGAATCACTAGAAGCACGATTGCTCCCCTTCTCACCCATTTCTTCATCCCGTATTCTCCCTTCTATTACTTGCTTTAAGCGTACGGGAGGGATGCAATAGTTGCAACTATTAAGAAAGAGACTGTTATGTATACAGGAGAAGGGAATTACCCTTCAACCCAACCTCGCTCATACATGGCATCCGAAAGTCGGTTAACCGCCACTTGGTAAGCAGCCTTTCTCATGGCGATGTTCTTCTCCTGTGAAATCTTATACACTTCTCGAAATGCTTCTGATAAATCTTTATCCAACCGCTGAACAACGAAGTCTTTCTCCCAATGGTCGTGTGAATCATTCTGCATCCATTCGAAAGCAGATACCATCACACCACCCGAATTACACAGAATATCCGGAATGACGAAGATGTCTCTTTCCTTTAGAATATGGTCTCCGTCTCCTGTAGTCGGTCCGTTCGCAGCTTCTGCTACTATGCTTGCTTTCAGCTTAGGAGCAGTCTCACTTGTAATCACATTCTCTAATGCGGCAGGAATGAAAATATCACAGTCCGTTTCAAAGATGCCGTCAGAAGGCTTTAGTTCTTGATTTTGGAATCCTTCTATGGAACCGTTCTCTTCTACATACTCACACAATTCAAGTACGTCGATCCCTTCTTCGTCATACAACATGCCATTGACGTCTGCCACTGCAACGACCTTCAAACCTTCTTCATTAAGTCGTTTGGCCGTAACGGAGCCAACGTTTCCAAACCCTTGTATGGCAACTTTCGCCCCCTTTTTCTCCATGTCCATTTTCTCAAGGGCGCGTAGGATTGTGACGACGACTCCACGGCCCGTTGCTTCTACCCGGCCTTCAGAACCACCTATAACAGGAGGCTTTCCTGTTATAAATCCCGGAACGTTTCGGCCACGTAAACGGGTAAATTCATCGAGCATCCACCCCATAATACGACCATTCGTATTGACATCTGGTGCAGGAATATCCTTCTGAGGTCCAATTACATGCTCAAGCATGCGAATGTATTGACGACTTAATTCTTGAAGTTCTCGTTTGGAAAGGTCGTTCGGGTCTACTTGAATCCCACCTTTCGCACCTCCAAATGGCAACTTCAATATGGCTGTCTTCATAGTCATCCAAACGGATAAGGCCATGACCTCGTCTTCGTTCACATTAGGATGAAAGCGAATCCCACCCTTACCAGGCCCAAGTAAATCACTATGCAACGAGCGATAACCTGTATACGTTTCAACGGTTCCATCATCTCGCTGGAGAGGAATTGAAATCCGCACTACATGCTTCGGTTCTTTAAGAATTTGAAATACTGAAGGGGTAATTTCGAGTTCTTCAACGACCTGCTCTAATTGATTCTGCAATTGCTGATAGGGACTATTTTGACTCATGCTTCCACTTCCTTTCAGAGCGATTTGTGCGTCTATTACACCTCATTCCCAACCCCTTACAGAACAAAACAAATTCTTACAGTAAAAAAGAAGACCTCCAATCATCTCTGGAGGTCTTCCTTGTTAATCGAATGTGATTGCCCAATTTCCATTACGGAAAATCGGCTCTGTTGTTCCGTCTTCCAATACACCGTCAATATCCATGTCTTTGCCACCCATCATGAAATCTTCATGCACAAGACTTTCATTGACTCCTGCTTTGTCTTTCTCTTCTTCATTGAGAGCGCTGCCCCCCTTAACGTTCGTTGGGTATGCCCCTCCTAAAGCTAGGTGACACGATGCATTCTCGTCATACAGAGTGTTGTAGAAAATAAGCTCCGATTTCGAAATAGGAGAATCATGAGGAACAAGTGCTACCTCTCCAAGATGACGCGCCCCTTCATCTGCATCCAACAAATGCCTAAGTGTTTCTTCACCTGACTCTGCACTGAAATCAACAACTTTCCCGTCTTTGAAAGTCAGCGTAAAATGGTCAATTAAATTCCCAGCATAGTTCAATGGCTTCGTGCTCGATACCGTGCCATTCACGCCATATTTATGTGGCATCGTAAAGACTTCTTCTGTTGGAATGTTTGGATTAAAGGTCACCCCATCTGTAGAAGTAGTAGAACCACCATGCCAAATGTGTTGGTCTACAAGTTGAATGGATAGGTCTGTTCCAGGCCCTTTATATCTTAATTCTTTATACTGCTTATGGTTTAAGTATTCACGTGCTTGGCGAAGCGTTTCATTGTGTTGTTCCCAAGCTTTGATTGGGTCTTGCTGGTCCACACGTGTGATAGAGAAGATCTTATCCCAAAGTTGTGAAATTGCATCTTCTACACTATCCTGTGGATAAACCTTAGTAGCTGAAGCAACGGTAGGTACCGTCACAATGGACCAAGTGATCTTGTCATTCATAATATGCTCTCGGTATTCTTTCAGCGCTTTCCCAGATGCTTTCTGCGTTAAAGCAATTCTCTCTGAATCTACATCCTTCAACAAGTCTGCATTCGGAGCATAAATCGTTAGAATAGACCCTCCGTCTTTCACATGACCAACGAGACGATCCGCTTCCCATTGTGGAAAGGAATCAAGCACTTCTGTAGGTGCGTGCATCATCTTCAAATACGTAAGTTCATCGTCACTCCAACGAACTTGTACATCTTTCGCTCCCGCCTCGTAGGCGCGACGAGCTACAACGCGTACGAAAGGTGCCGTTTCAATTGAAGCATTTATAAGTAATGACTGGCCATGTTGCAGGTTCACACCTGTCTGGATGGCAAGGTCTGCATATTTTTCGAGTTGTTCCATAGTTGGTTGCATAAATTCCCCTCCATAAATTCAGTTCATTCATATTATTTCACAAAGTTCTGACGATAGCCAGTTCAGTCCGATTCAAACATCGCAATCGCCTTTTTACGCTGGGTCTTGTGGTCAACTGTCGGCTCTGGGTAATCCTTTCCGATTACGCATCCATACTTGTTCTGTTCCTCTTCTGACATTTTGTGCGGCTCATGAATATATTTCTTCGGAACGTTCTTTAGCTCTTTCACATACGTGCGGATAAATTCGCCATCCGCATCAAATCGTTCTGATTGTCGGGTTGGATTAAACACTCTAAAGTAAGGCGCTGCATCCGTTCCTGTAGAAGAAGCCCATTGCCAACCCCCAATATTCGATGCCGCGTCATAATCAATGAGACGCTCCTGAAAGTAACGCTCTCCCTTTCTCCAATCGAGCAAATAATCCTTTGAAAGGAATGATGCTACAATCATTCGAAGCCTGTTATGCATCCAGCCAATCGAATTCAACTGGCGCATCGCTGCGTCTACAATCGGGAAACCAGTCTCTCCGTTCTTCCACTTCAGAAAGCGTTCGTCATCGTCAATCCAATCACGCTGTCGCTTTGAAGAGTCGATTTCCTTCGATTTAGCCTCTGGGTACATGTAATAAATCATGTTGTAATAATCGCGCCAGGCAATTTCAGATAGGTACGTATGAAGCCCCTTAGAATCGCCTTTCTTCTCCCGAACTTCTTCAATCTTATGATAAATAGTCCGTGGTGAGAGGACACCGTTCTTTAAATAAGGAGAAATCATGCTCGTAGCGTTGGCAGCCGGCAAGTTCCGCTTCTCCTCATATTCGTCCACTTTCTGATTCAAGAAGACTCCTAGTCGACGCGAGGCTGAATCTTCACCAATGTGCTTCCATTCCTTCTCGCACTGTGCCAACATCTTCTGAAAATGTTCCTGTCCTTCATGGAATTGCTCTGTATAATCCCGCCCATATTGCTTCAAATGTTCATGATCAATGGAGTAAAGGGGAGGCTTATTAAGCTTCTGCCACTTCTTAAAGTAAGGCGTGAACACCTTATAGTGGTCTCCATCATCCTTCTTCACCTCTGTTGCTCCATGAATGTGACGATCTTGAAACGAACGAACCTCGATTCCCTCTTCTTCAAACCAATTTACCGCTTCCAGATCTCGCTCTGCCCCAAACCCTACTTCATCTTTATTGAAATAGACCGAACTTAAATTCGGCACTTGTTCATTTAAGGTTGATAGTGCTTGAGAAAGTTCTCCATAAATAAAATGGATAGGCATCCCAAACGATTCAGCACGATGGGCTAAGTCACGGAGCGTTTGAAAGAAATAATCGTGGCGAATCGTAAATGACTCCGTAAGCTCAGGATGGATATGGAAAAAAGCCACGAGATTTCCCTCATGCTTCTTAGCTGCTTCAATTGCTTCAAATAATGCTCGGTTGTCGTTTAATCTCAAGTCTTGTCTGAACCACACACCAAAGGTTGAACTCATTCATTCCGCCTCCTTCTCAATCTACCGTTCATCATAACGACAATTTCTCTTCTAGGTAAATATTTAATAGGTTGATGGAGGAATGACCTTCTCGAGTAACTCTCGGAAGATTTCCGTTGCTTTCGTGTGCATCGGTTTCTCACGTAACAGCAAGGAGAAGGAGCGATGAATCTCACCACTCGGAACATTTACTCGCTTCAGCGTACCCATTGAGAGTTCTTTCCGAATCGTCCATTGTGATAGTAAGGTAACACCCAATCCCGCTTCAACTGATTCTTTAATAAGCTGGGTACTCCCAAATTCCATTGTTTGAGGAGGATGAATTTGAAGTGTCTGAAACAACCTCTCCGTCGTTTCCCTTGTACCTGAACCTTCCTCTCGAATAATCCATGTTGTGTTCCACAAGTCCTCCGTCGTTACAGACGATTGGTGAGCTAATGGATGATGACAGCCCACGACAATGACCATACAATCCTCAGCAATCGTCTCTACCTCTAAGTCGCGATGGTGTACTTCGCCTTCTACTATCCCAATATCTAGGTCCATCGTATGCACCCGTTCGGCAATTTCTTTCGTATTCCCAATTGTGATGGCAGGATGAATAGCAGGGTATTGTTCACGCATCTTTGAGATGATGTGCGGAAGAATATACTCTCCATACGTATAGCTTGCTCCGATTGCAAGCTCCCCACTTGGCTCATGGAACAGGTCATGAACTAGCTCATGCATCGTCTCAACATGCCCAATAATCTGCTTCGCATGCTGATATACGATTTCACCTGCCTTTGTCATGTGTACCGTTCGATTTGCTCGTTCCAGCAACGTAGCCCCTACGTCTTCCTCCAGCATCTTCACGTATTGACTGACGGCTGGCTGAGTCATATACAAGTGCTCAGCGGCTCGAGAGAAATTCCCCCGCTCGACTACTTGGACGAAGACTTGCAACATTTGCTTCATGTCTACCCCTCCTATAAGTAATTACTTATGACTAGTATTATAATGATTTATTTCACTTATGACGAATCGTTCAGTAAAGTAGTGATTGCAGATAAAAGAGGTGACAATCATGACACAACAACAATCTTGGTGGGGCGGAATCGGCTTTACCTTTCTGATTGCATTGCTTGGGGTACTCTTATCATTGATTCCAGGGTTTGCTCAGATTGGGTCACTTGCTTCCGCTATCCTTATTGCAGTCCTATATCGACAAAAATGGGGCTATCCTGAACCACTCAAAAGCGGAATTACGTTCTCCACGAAAAAGCTATTACGAGTAGCTATTATCTTATATGGATTAAAATTGAACTTATCGGTTGTGATGAATGAAGGAATTGGATTATTAGCGAAAGATGCATTTTCCATCATTCTCGCTATTGTCGTAACGATGCTCATCGCAAGGTGGTTAAAAGCCAATTGGACCATTTCTATGCTGTTAGCGGTTGGAACAGGTGTATGTGGTGCTGCAGCCATCGCAGCCGTATCTCCTATTCTAAAAGCAAAAGAAGAGGACACAGCTTTAAGTGTAGGCATTATTGCTTTAGTAGGGACAATCTTCGGAATTGGATACACGATTGTGCGCCCGTTCCTCCCTCTTGATGCTGAAGCTTACGGCATTTGGGCAGGGTTAAGCTTGCATGAAATTGCTCACGTTGCATTAGCAGGCGCACCAGCTGGAGATGATGGATTGGCTATGGCTCTTCTTGCCAAGTTAGGTCGCGTACTCTTACTTATTCCATTATCGTTTCTCCTTGTCTTCTATATGCGCAAGAAAGAAGGAAATCAAGGAGAGGCATCCATTGTGTTTCCATGGTTCCTACTCGGCTTTGTAGCCATGAGTTTCGTTGGGACATACGTAATTGGACCCGTCCTTACAGTCCCGACTTCTATTCTAGAAGGCATTGATTATACAACAACATTCCTGTTAGCGATGGCCATGAGTGGACTTGGGTTAAATGTGGACCTTTCAAGCATTAAATCCAAAACCGCCCGTCCTCTAACAGCCATGCTCGTCGCATCCGTTGTATTAACGGTTGTAACCTATGTGATGTTGTAATCTACCCATATCGCAATAAAAAAAAGCTGTCGAGAACGATCTCGACAGCTTTTCTCTTACATAAAGGATTTAGTTAAGTTTGCCATCTCGATGGCAGCTGTAGCAGCTTCCCATCCTTTGTTGCCGGCTTTCGTGCCCGCTCGTTCAATGGCTTGCTCGATGGTTTCCGTTGTAATCACTCCAAATATAACTGGAATGCCAGATTGCATAGAAGCCTGCGATACGCCTTTTGCAGCTTCTCCACATACGTAGTCAAAGTGAGGCGTAGACCCACGAATGACCGCTCCTAGCGTAATGACTGCATCGTATTTACCTGTATCCGCCATTTTCTTCGCAATGAGTGGAATTTCATAAGCACCAGGTACGTAAGCAACATCCACCCCGTCATCTTCTACTCCATGACGCTTGAGCGCATCAACTGCTCCTTCATACAACTTGGATGTAATAAAGTCATTAAAGCGACCTACAACGATTCCTACTTTCAATCCTGTTCCGACTAAGTTTCCTTCAAATACATTTCCCATGTTTAATTCCTCCTCATATCGCTTAAAAGTGTAATAGATGTCCAAGCTTACTTTGTTTCGTTTTTAAATAGTGTTCATTCTCTCCGCGATGCTTCATCTGAATTCCAACCCGTTCCACGACTTCTAATCCATAACCAGACAGACCAGCAATCTTACGTGGATTGTTCGTTAGTAGCTTCATTTGTTGAACGCCTAAATCGCGTAAGATTTGAGCCCCTATCCCATAATCTCGTAGGTCAGGTGCAAATCCTAACTTCTCATTCGCCTCAACTGTATCAAGTCCTTCCTCCTGCAACTTGTAGGCATGCATCTTATTCAATAATCCGATGCCACGCCCCTCCTGCCTCATATAAAGAAGTACTCCTTGACCCGCTTCTTCAATTTGTTGGAGAGCTGCATGAAGTTGTGGACCACAATCACAACGATAGGAACCGAACACATCTCCTGTTAAGCATTCAGAGTGAACCCGGACGAGCGTTGGTTGCTCGGGATCAAGATCTCCTTTCACTAGTGCAATGTGTTCTTTCCCATCCACTTCATTCGTGTATCCAATCGCTCGGAAATCGCCATATTCGGTTGGCAGCGTAATTTCTACTTCACGATTTACAAGTTTCTCTTCGCGATTGCGATAGTGAATTAAGTCTTGAATTGTAATCATCTTAAGCCCATGTTCATCCGCCATCTTACGTAAGTCAGGGACACGTGCCATAGAACCATCTTCCTTGATGATTTCACAAATTACACCAGCCGGCTGCCCACCAGCTAAGCGAGCTAAATCAACTGCCGCTTCTGTATGACCTGCCCGACGAAGAACTCCACCCTCTTTCGCTAACAGTGGAAATACGTGTCCAGGACGCTTAAAATCATGGCCTTGTGAAGCCGGATTCAGCATTTCGCGTATCGTTAACGAACGTTCTTGTGCGGAGATTCCCGTAGTTGAATATTTATGATCAATACTGACCGTAAAGGCCGTTTCGTGTGGATCTGTATTATGGTCGACCATCGGGAACAGCTGTAACCTGTTAGCGATTTGCTGGTCAACCGGTGTACAGACGAGTCCTTTCCCATGTGTAATCATAAAGTTAATAACTTCAGGCGTTGCGTAATCCGCAAGGGCCACCAAATCCCCTTCATTTTCACGGTCTTCATCGTCACAAACGATGACGACTTTCCCTTGCTTCAACTCTTCTATTGCTTCTTTTATCGAGTCAAACATCTTCGTCAGCTCCTTCTAGTAGAACCCATTGTCCTTTAAGAATTGTTCTGTTACGTTTGATTCTTTTCCGTGGGATGAATTTGAAAGTAGATTTACGACGTACTTCCCAATTAAATCCGTCTCTATATTAACCGTGTCCCCTACTCCTTTATGACCAAGTACAGTATGCTCCATCGTATGTGGAATGAGAGAAATGGTAATCGTATTTGATTTCACTCCAAATACGGTTAGACTTGTGCCATCTACAGCAACAGACCCTTTATAGACGAAATAAGACATCAACTCATCCGGTAGTCGAATGTCGTAATAAACCGCATTCGATTCACGTTCCTTCTGGACAATCGTCCCAACACCGTCGACATGACCAGTTACCATATGTCCACCAAAGCGACCACCAGCGGCCATGGAACGTTCTAGATTAACCTCGCTCCCTTTCTTGAGTTCTCTCAAGCTTGT
Organism: Pontibacillus halophilus JSM 076056 = DSM 19796; assembly: GCF_000425205.1. Taxonomy (GTDB): domain Bacteria; phylum Bacillota; class Bacilli; order Bacillales; family BH030062; genus Pontibacillus_A; species Pontibacillus_A halophilus. Next base: position 295,948 of record NZ_AULI01000001.1, read on the forward strand.
CGCTTTGTACGTTTCTGGCATCACATCAAAACGCGCTTCGTGTGAAGAGAAATGAGTAACAGTCAGACATACCCCGTTTACAGCTATACTGTCTCCAAGAGACACGTCTTCTAACACGGTCGAAGCTTGAACGGTCAACTCTAGTGCTTCATTTCCTTCGCGTATCGATTCAACCTTACCTAATTCTTCTATAATTCCTGTAAACAACAGTTATTCCCTCCACTCTTCCGGTTTCATAATGACCTTTAAGTCGGGTCCAATTTGCTTAAACTCTGTAATCGTAAGTCGTAACGCTTCAGAAAGATGCCCAATACCTGTTCCTTCCACCGGCGTCAATGCTTCCTTCCCTCCAATTAAGATAGGCGCAATATACTGAACGACTTCCTGAACCGCCTTCGCTCGCACGAAAGCATCGTGAATCGTTCCTCCGCCTTCAACAAACAAGGAGGTGACGTCTCGCTCACCTAACACGGTAAGCAGTTCTTTAATTTCAATCGTATGGGTAGTTAAAGGTACAATTTGAACATGGGGGTAATCAGCAAAGGGGCGCATCAATGCTGATTCAACTTGGCTTCCTGTGATAATCCAAGTTGGTGCTTCGGGGTTTTGTATGAGAGAAGATGAGAGTGGTGTGCGTAAATGGGTATCTAGCACAACACGAATTGGATGCTTCCCGCCTCCTGGGAGTCTCGTCGTCAGGCTTGGATTGTCAGAAAGAACCGTATTCACTCCAACAAGAATGGCATCATGCTTGTGTCGATAACGATGGACATCAAGGCGAGCCTCTTCGCTCGTAATCCATTGACTTTCTCCTGTGGCTGTTGCAATCTTCCCGTCCATGGACATTGCCGTTTTGAGGGTTACGTAAGGCGTTCCCGTTCTCATAGAATGATAGAAGAAGGGATTCAAGGTAGCTGCTTCAGCCTCACACACGCCGACCGCTACTTCAATGCCAGCTTCCTCCAATAAGCGAATGCCTCTCCCGCTTACCTGTGGATTCGGGTCCTGATTAGCTACAACCGCTCGTTTAATACCTGATTGAATGACAAGCTCTGCGCACGGCGGCGTCTTCCCATAGTGGCTGCACGGTTCAAGTGTCACATAAATCGTCGCACCCTTCGCCTTGTCACCAGCCATGGTCAATGCATGTACCTCAGCATGAGCCTCGCCAGCTTTAAGATGGGCACCCATACCGAGAACTTCATTGTCCTTTACGACGACTGCTCCGACAGATGGGTTCGGCGATGTCTGCCCTTTAGTCGCACGAGCCATTTCAATCGCTAGCTTCATATAATGTTGATCGTCCATATTATTTCACCTCCTACGTAACATAAAAACAAAAAAGACCCCGGAAAACGATACACGATTCCCAGGGTCTTGTGACATACGTAACTGTTCGAATGTCTCTAAAATTGGATACACGTCCAGAATTTGATCTTTAGACGTTGCGCCATTTCCTTCTCCCATCCGGACTTTCACCGTCGGCTTTGGATTGGTACCAAATCAGCCATAGCTAGTAGGTAGCTACGGGTCGCGGGCTCGTAAGCGTGTAAGCTTCATCACCGCCGGTTGGGATTTTCACCCGACCCCGAAGGAAAACTTATTCAAATGTACATCATCATCTTATCACGATTATTGTAAAAATCACACAAAGAAAACTCGAGAAAAACCCATTTCTTGTTCATAGGCTTCTCTCGAGCTCGTTTCGGCACCGTTGCCGCAGGGTTATTCAGATGGAGGTAGAACACCTAACGTCGGCTCTAACGTGAGCTTCACGTTTCCTTCAATAGCGCGAGAAATCATACACGTTTTCTCCGCTTTCTCAACGAGTGCCTGGAGCTTGTCCAGCTGTTCCTCTGTCGCATCTTCTTTCAATGTAACAGTTGGACGGTGGATGATCTCATCGTAATTGAAACGACCGTTCGTTACATCCACAATGCCTTCAGACGTCATGCCCATTTCGTGAAGCGGCAGTTCAGCCCGTTCAATCATCGCACCAAGTGTAATGATGTAGCACGTCGCCGCAGCACCTAGTAACATTTCATCGGGATTCGTACCGACGTCTGGTCCGTCCATCTCTTTAGGTATAGAGATTTCTGTTTTCAGTTTATCAGCTTCAATGCGGCCAACAGTGTTACGGCCACCTGGCCATTCAGCATTTAAATGGAAGTGATGCTTTGCCATGCTGTATTCCTCCTTTAAACGTCGTTCTACCCCCATCATACTAAATCATTTCATCTTAATGCGAGTGTTGAGCTCTCTTTGGCCCAATGCGCTCCTTAAAGCATCAACACGTTCCGCTATGGGAATCGTATCGATATACTTATGGTTAAAGGAGGTAGGGACGATGGAGCACTATGACACCCTCATTGTTGGAGCCGGTTTCGGAGGACTGAGTGCAGGAGCTGTCTTGGCGAAGGCCGGTTACAAGGTCGGGGTACTCGAAGCCTCGAATGAACTTGGTGGTTCAGCAGGGAAATTTGACCGATTTGGCTATCGATTTCAAGCTGGCGCTACAGTAGGCATGGGCTTTGAAGAAGGTGGCGTCCTTCAACAATTATTTCAACACCTCGAACTCACCCCTCCACCTATGCGACGGATGGATACGATTATGAACATCTACCTGCCAGATGAAACCATTCATTACTACCGAGATGCGCATAAATGGTTTACAGAGGCAGGCAGAGTGTTTCCTACTAAACAAGCACAAGTACAACGCTTCTTCCATGAGGTGTTTAGCGTTGGTCGAAAACTCGATAGCATCTTAACAGACCTTCCTGTATTTCCACCGAGTCGTCCAAGAGACTGGGCGAATTTGCTAAAATACGTGAACTACCGAAACGTAACGTTACTCCCCTATTTCACGTCGACGGTAGCAGACCGGTTAAAGAAATACCATCTTGATCGAGATGAACGATTCATGACCTTCCTGAATGGACAGCTAATGGACAGTGTACAAACGACCGCTGACCAGTGCCCAGCATTTCTCGGTTATGCAGCCCTCCAAACGTTCCATAAAGGCGCTTATGCCGTTGAAGGCGGGTTAGCATCCATCGCAGAGAAGCTAGGAGCATTCATTGAGGAACAAGGAGGTGCCGTTCACAAACGTAGACCTGCTCTAACCATTGAGCGTCAAGGCTCAGGGTTCCGTATAAAGAGTCGCCGGGAGCGAACGTATGAGGCAGAACGAATCATCTTAAATCATTCCCTGCACAACTTTCATTCTACAGTTTCTCCTGAGTTGGCGAAGGCCTCGAATATCCCGAAAGAAACTGGTCAGGAGAATACATGGGGAGCGTTTATGATGTATTTCGGCGTGAAGGATGAGTTCCGAGATGATGTTCTCTACCATCAAATCGTGCAGGATCAAAATCTGCCATTAAGTGAAGGGAATCAATTTCTACTTTCCTTCTCAGCGAAAGACGACCTGACTATGGCCCCTATCGGGAAACGCTCTGTCACCGTATCCACCCATACAAAGGCAGACCCTTGGTGGAATCAAGAGCATTATGAAGAACGGAAGTCACACTATGAAGAAGTGGTGATGAACGGAATACAGAAGCACTTCCCACAGTTTACGGAGTTAATTGATGTGCGCATGCCAGGTACTCCTGTCACCTTTGAGCGTTTTACTTCTAGACACAAAGGTCAAGTAGGTGGTTATGCGCCAACAGGAAAGTGGAGCTGGCTAAATAGCCAGTCCGTCTATACTGGTATCCCCAAGATGTATGTATGTGGAGATACGGTCTTCCCTGGAGCAGGTACGTTAGGTACTTCGCTGTCAGGATGGCTCGCAGCTGAAGAACTTATGAAGAGTTAGACGTTTGTGTGGGTTCTTGGACCGCCTTGGGGAGCGTCTCTTTCTCTTTCAATTTCTCATTTACGTGTAGGTACAAGAAGAGACCTGTAGCTCCAAAGAGCACATAGAGGATCCCCATGCCAAAGCTTGGAATCACACTGCCTAGCATAATCCCAACTCCAGCCACGAACGTGGCACTATAGAATGTAAATTCGTACACCGCCATATAGGAACTTTTCGCATCGTCAGGAGGT